>QIBA01000050.1 GCA_003225175.1 Acidobacteriota bacterium | reverse complement strand
CCGTGCAGAACACCGCAACCTTTAACTCTGCAAACGGACAATTGACGACCACAGGAAATTTTGGAGCTTTGACGGGCGATCGTGGCGCGCGCATTCTGCAGCTCGTCGGGAAAATTACCTTCTGACACGACCACACAAAGCATCTCAACCATCGCCGCCAGTTCCGTGGCGGCGATGGTTCTTTCGCAGAATCCCCTGTTGACGAAGGCTGGCTCGATCCGACGCCATTAAGGCGGGACAGCTGGGTTTATTTCAAAATATGAAACATAAATTTTTCATCTTGAATTCGTCGCAAGTCTTTTGATATAGGTTCTCGTCCGTTGCAGACCACGTTCGACTTGCTTCTCCGGTTGACGGCTAACGCCGGCCTGCTCCCAAGACAACAGTGGAGGCATCGATGCTGTTCACAAAGAAATCGACCCTGACGTCGATCATTGTATGTATCGCTTTGTCCCTTTCTGCGTTTGCGCAAAGTCGTGGCGGCGAAATAAACGGAACGGTTACCGATTCCTCCGGAGCCGTGGTTCCGGGAGCAACCGTCACACTGACCAACCAAGCCACGAATATCCAAACGCATGTCAACTCCAACAGCAGCGGGTATTTCGTGTTCCTGAACGTGCAACCGGGCGCCTATGAAGTCACCGTGGAGAAACCCGGATTCAACAGGGGGGCAATTCCGAATTTTCAAGTCGGAGTCTCGCAGACACTGACGCAGAACTTCCAACTTGCGCCCGGCGCCGTCGCTACTACCGTAGAAGTTACCGCTCAGGCACCGCTGGTGGACAACAGCACTACTGAACTCGGCACCGTGATCGAAACCCGCGCCGTGAACGACCTGCCGCTGAATGGGCGGAATTTCACGCAGTTGCTGACGCTCACGCCCGGCGTAACCCCAGTCTCGACCTCCCAGAACCGGAGCCTTGGCTGCTGCGAAGGCAACGTCGGAATTCCCGGATCGGGATTCTCCGACGGCTCCTTCCATGGCCAGAACAACCGATCCAAACTGTACTTCTTCGACGGGATCATCAACACCAACGTTCGCGGGCCGACATACATCGTGATCCCAAATCTCGATCTGGTACAGGAATTCAAAGTCGTCGGGCACGATGCAAAGGCTGAGTTCGGCGGCGCCAGCGGCGGAGTTGTGAACCTGGTTTCCAAATCGGGTGGCAATTCGTTCCATGGCTCCGCATTCGAATACGTTCGCAATAACTTCTTCGACGCGCGCGACAGCTTTGCCGATGGACCCACTGGATGCACCTTGGCGCGCTGCAAACCTGGGCAGTTGGTTCCCAGCGGCCCGGCTGCATTCCACCAGAATCAATTTGGTGCGGCAGTCACCGGTCCAATCTTCAAGAACAAGACATTCTTCTCAGCCGGGTACGACGGATGGCGTTACAGCAAGCCTGACCAGGCTTTGTCATATGTCCCCACAGTTGCCGAGATTGCTGGGGACTTCACGAACACGAGCGGTGCCTTCAAGAAACAGATCTATAATCCCTATTCGACCCGGCAAGTTGGCGCCAATTTCCAACGCGATCCCTTCTATTGCAGCAACGGAGCACCGATCGCTCCCAATCCCACGACGCATCTGCAGCAACCTCTGGGGACCGGGCTCACTCCTCCGGCAGGCGTTCAAGTCTGCAACATAATTCCGCAAGCTTTGATCTTTGGGCCGATGCAGCAGTTCTTCCAGACGTACTCGGCAGTGCCCAACATCGTCGACCCCACGGGGAAGAATAACTTCGTCCGCGATCGGGCGACGTTGAACAACTCAAATTCCTTTACCGGGCGAATCGATCATCACTTCCGCGACGCCGATGTTGCGTTCTTCCGGTACACGGAACAACGGAATTCTATCTTTACGCCGATTGGCGAAGCGGGCTCTACAAGCGGTGGCTCACAGGGCAGGAACTATGGCGGAGGATGGACGCATCTGTTCAGTCCGAGCATGGTCCTCGATGTGCGCGCCGGTTATGCCGGACGTCCCGGTGTGGATGCCGGCCAACAGAACACGAGCACGGCCGGGTTTGACCCGTTGAAAAAGGCTGGGTTTCAGGACATCGATAAATATAGTGGATTGCTTGTCGCCCTCAGTCCGAGTACGAATTGGACGAACGGCGGAAACAACAACTTCGGCATTCGTGGCCCCGCACCCCGCGAGAACCCCAACTGGAGCCTGACTCCTGGCCTGAGCTGGCTAAAGGGCCGACATAATATCAAGACTGGCGGCTGGTATATCAATGCCAAACGAATCCAACTGAATACGTTTCAGACTTACACCTTTAGCGACGAGCAGTCGCGCAATCCTTCGGTTAACAATACGGGTTTGGCGCTGGCGTCTGCACTGCTTGGTTTCCCCAGCAGCTTCACAGCCCAACTTCCGATTCCGCATGGTGGCCCGGTTGAATTCGGCTACGCTTCCTGGGCGGCCTATTTGCAGGATGAATGGAAGATCGCTCCCACTCTGACTCTCACAGCGGGACTCCGATACGACTATGTAACGCAACCACACACCCTGGATGGCCGACTCTGGAACTCACTGGACCTCGCCAACCAGCGATACATCATCGGAGCCAAAACCATGCCGCCATTGTGCACGGTGGCGGGAAAGGCGCCGTGCATTCCCGATGCGCCTGTACCGGGCGCGCCGCAGGGCTTTCTCTCCGATCCCTTCGCCAATCATGTGGTTCTGGCGGGAAAGGATTTCTTCGCCCCTCCGCCGATCAAAGATAATTGGGGACCCCGCGTGGGCATCGCCTGGCAGTTCACTCCCAAAACGGTAATGCGTGCTGGCTATGGCTTGTATTGGGATCCACTTACCGCCCGCAGTCAGTATGCGCAGAATGATCTGGAGGCAATGGTGTGGCCGGATGCTGTTGCGTTCAATGGGACAGCCAATGCTTGCAGCAACGGTGGCTCCTGCGCTTTCACAAACGGAACCGCAATCAACATCATCCAGCAACAGGGACTTGGTTTTGCTACACCCATACCGACGTATACCTCACCGGGCGCAGGCAAACCAACTACTGGCCTTCCGTGGAATGGTTTTCCGAACCAGGGTGACGATCCGAATTTCAAGGATGGATATTCCCATCAATGGAACTTCGAAATTCAGCGCGAGTTGTCGCCGACCATGATGGTTTCCGTCGCCTATGCGGGCAGCAAGAGCGGACGCCTTCCTTATGGCGCAGGAAACGCCAATGCCGCGAATCAGGCATTTCCGAATGGAACGCCGGCTTCTGTAGTCGACGCAGCCCGACAAATGCCTTGGGTTACGGCAGGGCTTACCTATTCCCGTTCTATCGGCGAGGCGCACTACAACGCTTTGGAGAGCCGCTTCCAGAAACGTTTCTCGGGCGGCCTGCAAACGTTGGTTTCCTACACCTGGGGTAAATCCACTGACACCGGCAGCGGTTATTTCAATGTCGAAAATGGACCGGGCGGAGGTTCCACCATCCAGAACTTCTACGACATGAACACGGCCCGTGGTCAGTCTTCCTACAACATTCCCCAATTCCTTTCCTGGGCGACCGTATATGAACTGCCGGCCGGCAAAGGAAAAGGGCGGTTCGATCACGGAATCACAGAATGGCTGTTTGGAGATTGGCAAGCCAATTACATCTTCCAGGCACGGTCGGGCGCGCCGTATAACCTTCAGGTCAGCGGCGATGTGGCTAATCTACGTGGCAGTGCACCCGCTGCGCCAGGTACCTATGCGCGTCCGAACCTCCTAGCCGATCCATTTGCGGCTGGACCGGTGGCTGCGAATCCAGATCCCGCTTGCCAAAAAACTATCTCGCAAGGCGGTAAGGCGGCGGATGCGACGCACACGATCGCCAGTTGGTTCAACCCGTGCGCGTTTGGCGTTCCCTCCGGCGCGTTCGGCAATCTAGGCCGGAATGCTTTCAATGGACCGCACGTAGTGAACATGGACTTCTCCATGTTCAAGAACATACCGATCCGGGAAAGCGTAAGCCTGCAGCTCCGTTTTGAGGCGTTCAACGTGTTCAATATTCAGAATTACGACACACCGGCAAACGCTCAACTCACGATTAATTCCGGCAATGTCACCGTTAACGGCGTCGCCGTTCCTGCGATTGCAACTGCCGCAGGAAGCCTCACGCAATTGGCGCAGGGCCAGACGCCGCGTCAGATGCAATTTGGGCTGAGGTTTATCTTCTAGCAGTTGAGCTCTGTCGCTACTCCGGCCGATCGACGCCGGAGTAGCGGCTTCCTCATGCTTCATTCGTTGAAACACACAGATGTCGACCAAACAGCTTCCAGGCCGTCGCAAGTTCGCACGCGATCTCGCAGTGGGACTAACTGCCGTTCCTGTATCAGGAATGGCACAAGCGATCTTTGCAAGCAGTCCGTCGGCGGAGACGTCGCGCCAGTCTGATCACAGCTACATTTTCGACATACGCGACTTCGGCGCGATTCCTGACGGCAAGACGCTCGCAACAAAATCAATTCAGGCTGCCTTCGACCGATGCCACGAAGCCGGTGGAGGAAAGGTAGTCATTCCGCCCGGCAGATACCTGAGCGCTCCATTATTTCTGCGGAGCAATCTCGAGCTGGAGCTGTTGCCCGGAGCCTATTTGCTGGGAAGCACGAACTTCGATGACTATCCGACGATTCAGGGACGCTGGGAGGGTCTTGATCGAACCATTTTCGCTTCTCTGCTCACAGGTCAAGATCTCGAAAATGTCACGATCTCGGGCCGAGGGACCATCGATGGTCAAGGGCAAGACTGGTGGAAAGCGCATCGAGAGACGCAGGCTCTGCGGCGCAAATTGGGCCTTGAGGGACGTGAGCCGGAGAATCCTCCGGGCTCTCCCCTCAAGTGGCCTCGTCCTCGGCTAATCAATTGCTATCGATGTAAGAACGTCCACATCTCTGGAATCACGATTCTGAATTCGCCTTCGTGGCAGGTGCATCCCGTGCTTTGCGAGGAAATCTGCATCGATGGCGTGACCATCTGGGCTCCGGGAGATTCGCCAAACACGGATGGCATCGATCCCGATTCCTGCAAGCTGGTCCGCATTTCGAACTGTTACATCAGCACCGGCGACGACTGCGTCGTCATCAAGTCCGGTTACAAGTACCAGCCGGGCGTGAATCAGATACCCAGCGAAGACATCACCGTCACGAACTGCATTTTCGGAACCGGTCACGCCGGAGTCGCGATCGGCAGCGAGACATCCGGAGGGGTGCGCAACGTGGCCGTCAGCAACTGCGTCTGTAACGGCACACGCCGCGGGCTCTATATCAAGAGCGCCCGCGGTCGAGGGAACATCGTCGAGAACTTCAGAGCATCAAACGTTGTGCTCAAGAACATCCTCGATACAGCCGTTCACGTCGGCATGTTCTACACCGGCAGCGACCGGACTGCCCGTGTCGAGAAGAATGAGGCTACGCCGACGTTTCGCAATTTTCATTTCAGCGGCATCATCGTCGAGGGCGCTCCTCATGCTGTCATCGTTGAGGGCCTGCCGGAGAGTCCCATTCGGGAATTCAGCCTGGAAAATGTTACCGTGAACGGTGTTAAGGCCGGATTAACCTGCTCCAACACGCAACAAGCCCGCTTTGAACGCCTGACAGTGAACTCAGAGAGCGGACCTTCTTTCTCTTTTAGTGATGTGCGCGATCTGGACGTTTCCCAACTTCGTACCGCCAAGGCCGCCCCAGAGGAAGTTGTGATTCGTATGGAACGGGTCGAAAATGTATCTGTCACCTCCTGCGCCGCACTGGAATCGAGCCGTGCTCTTCTCGAGGTCCACGGAGGGGGCTCACGGGATGTGGTGCTCGCGTTGAACCGCGTGCCCAAAGGCGTACCGGAAGCGGTATTTGCCGGAGGAGCGGATACATCCGTAGTGGAGAAGCGTGCCTGAAACTCTAACCCAAAACCGGATATTGAAACTCGATCGCCGCGATAACCTCATCATCGCGCTCACGGATTTGCGCATAGGCGAAGAGGTGAATCTCGGAAACGAGACTTACACAATCGTCACTGACATTCCTGCCAAGCACAAGTTCGCGCTGAAGGACTTCGCCCCCGGGGAGCACATCATTATGTACGGCGTGGTGGTCGGCAAAGCCACGCAGCCGATTCGCAAAGGCGAGCTGATTACTACTCGCAACATTCGCCACGAAGCCGCCGAGTTCCATCAGAAATCTGAAAGTTATTCGTGGCATGCTCCCGATGTTTCAGCGTGGAAGAAGCGCACCTTCCACGGCTACAAGCGCGTCGATGGACAAGTGGGCACGCGTAACTACTGGTTGGTCGTTCCGCTGGTTTTCTGCGAGAACCGCAACATCGATGTGTTGCGTAAGGCCTTCGACGAGGGCCTCGGGTACGCTCCGCCTCAGGTATACCGCCAGCAGGTTGCAGCTCTTGCTCGCTTGTACCGCGAGGGCAGATTAGATGCGATCAAGACCTACCAGCAAAGCAGCGAAGATAGCCGACAACAACCTCATGGTTTTTTCGAAAACATTGATGGGGTCAAGTTCCTCACACATGAACGTGGCTGTGGCGGGACGCGCGAAGATGCGCGAAATCTGTGCGGCCTGATCGCGGGATATCTGCACCATCCAAACGTTGCCGGGGCAACGGTTCTCAGCCTTGGATGTCAGCACTCGCAGGCCGATATCCTGCGCGAAGAGATCGCCAAGCGTGATCCAGATTTTGCCAAGCCGCTGATCCTGCTCGAGCAGCAGAAGAGCGCCTCCGAACGCGCAATGCTGTCCCAGGCGATACGAGAAACATTCCTCGGGTTGGTCGAAGTCAATCGCGTACAGCGAGAGCCTGCATCTCTCGACAAGCTGAGCGTAGGGCTGAAGTGCGGCGGCTCGGACGGCTTCTCGGGTATCTCCGCAAACCCAGCGATCGGCCACATCTCTGACATACTCGCAGTAGTGGGAGGAACCACGCTCCTCTCCGAATTCCCCGAACTTTGCGGAGTCGAGCAATCTCTTATCAATCGCTCAACCAGTCAGGAAGTCGGCGACCGCTTCATCGCACTGATGCGCGATTACGCAGCGCGGGCAAAAGCGGTACGAGCGGGCTTCGAAATGAACCCCTCCCCCGGGAATATTAAGGATGGACTCATCACCGACGCCATGAAATCCGCCGGAGCTGCCCGTAAAGGCGGAGATTCCCCGGTTACCGCAGTTCTGGATTATCCCGAGTACGCAACTGTACCTGGCCTGAACTTGCTCTGCACTCCAGGGAGTGATGTGGAAGCCGTGACCGCACAGGTTGGCGCAGGCGCGAACGTTGTTCTTTTCACCACTGGCCTCGGTACACCGACTGGGAATCCCATCGCTCCGGTCATCAAGATCTCGACCAATTCAGAGCTGGCACAGCGAATGTCCGATGCCATCGACATCGACACGGGAACAATTATTTCCGGCGAGGAGTCAGTGGAAGAGGCTGGCGAACGCATTCTGGAGCTGATCCTTAAAGTTGCCGGCGGCGAGACAAGGACCAAAGCGGAACTCCTTGGACAAGACGATTTCATTCCCTGGAAACGAGGTGTCTCACTCTGAATCCGAACGGTAACAATTCGGCCTTATTTCGGCTCGACGGTAAGACCGCAGTCATCACCGGTGGCGCCAGCGGTATCGGCCAGGCGATCGCCGTTTGTTTCGCTCAGCAGGGCGCGGCGGTCCACATTCTCGAACTCGACAAGACCAACGCCGAGCAGACTGTGACGACGATTCGCGACCAGGGCGGCGCCGCAGAGTGGCACACGTGTGACGTCTCAAGCCAGCAGCAAGTCAAAGATGTGTTCTGCAAGATTGGGGCCCGCAATGCGATCCATATCCTCGTGAACAATGCGGGAGTTGCGCACGTCGGCAAGCTCGAAACTACCAGCGAAGAAGATTTCGAGCGCATCTTCCGCATCAACGTAAAGGGCATTTATAACTGCATGTACGCGGTCATCGATTACATGAAGACGGGCGGCGGAGGAGTCATCCTGAATCTCGCTTCGATCGCCGCCACCGCCGGATTGGCCGATCGCTTCGCGTACTCCATGAGCAAGGGGGCAGTGCTCACGATGACCTATTCGGTGGCGCGCGACTACGTTACTCAGAACATTCGCTGCAACTGCATTTCCCCGGCGCGTGTTCACACCCCTTTTGTCGATGGCTTCGTCCGCAAGAACTATCCCGGCCGCGAGCAGGACATGTTTCAGAAGCTGGCCCAATCGCAGCCGATGGGCCGGATGGCCCAGCCCAGCGAGGTAGCGTCCCTCGCGCTGTTTCTCTGTTCCGACGCCTCCAGTTTCATAACCGGAACCAATTACCCGATTGATGGAGGATTTCTCAACCTGCACGGCTAGCCCGTAGGGCAGGATTCTTTCATGCAGATCGACGCCCACCAGCACTTCTGGCGTTATGACCCGGTACGAGACGGCTGGATTACAAACGAAATGACAGTCCTGAAACGGGATTTCATGCCGGAAGAATTGATTCAACGAATGAACGAAGCCGGGATTGATCGGGCGATCGCAGTTCAGGCGGATCAGTCAGAACACGAAACCAAATTCCTGCTCGATCTGGCGGAAAAGAATTCCGCCATCGCCGGCGTCGTAGGATGGGTGAATTTACGTGACCCCAGGATCGAGAAACGGCTCGAATATTTCTCGCGTTTTCCGAAGCTACGCGGATTTCGGCACATCGTTCAAGCCGAACCCGACGATCGCTTCTTGATGCGCGATGACTTTCAGCAAGGGATACGCGCTCTTGCTTGCCACAACTTCACCTACGACATTCTTATTTATGCGCGGCAGCTTCCGGTAGCGGTCGAGTTTGTTAGCCGATTTCCGAGGCAGAGGTTCGTGCTGGATCATCTTGCCAAGCCATCGATCGAGACCGGCGAAATCGATACGTGGGCCCACAACATTCGCGTGCTGGCACAATCCCGAAACGTGCACTGCAAGTTGTCCGGCCTGGTGACCGAGGCTGATTGGAAGAGCTGGAACGCTGAGACTTTTCGTCCGTACCTCGATGTTGCATTTGAGGCGTTCGGCACCGATCGGCTCATGTTCGGCTCTGATTGGCCTGTGTGTCTGCTGGCCGGCAGTTATGCGCAAGTAAAAGACGTCATCGAGAGCTACACCCGCGATCTCTCTGTGACTGAGAAAAAAAAGATCTTTGGGTTAAACGCCGCTCGATTCTATGGACTTGCAGCTTAAGGATAAGGTCATCGTCATTACCGGAGGCGCGAAGGGGATTGGCGCGGCGATCACGCGCACCAGTGTCGACGAAGGTGCAGTTCCGGTAATCGTTGATCGTGATGAAAAGACATTGCGGCAAATCGAGAAAGAGCTGAAAGCGAAACACAAGCAAGCTGTTTGTATTCAGGCAGAGTTGAGCAAGCCGGAAGAGTGCAGGCGAGTTGTCTCCGAAGCTCACCGACAGCTTGGTCGGATCGATGCGCTGGTGAACAACGCCGGCGTCAATGACAAGATCGGGCTCGAAGAAGGGAGCCCCGAGAAATATGTCGAATCTCTGGAACGCAACCTTCTCCACTACTACAACATGGCGCACTATTCGCTGCCTTATTTGAAAAAGGCGAGCGGCGCGATCGTCAACATCAGTTCCAAAACGGCGATCACTGGGCAAGGCGGAACTTCAGGCTATGCCTCTGCCAAGGGAGCCATCCTGGCACTCACACGGGAATGGGCGGTAGAGCTCCTTCCCTATGAAATCCGCGTCAACGCGATCCTCCCAGCTGAAGTGATGACGCCGCTTTATCGCCAGTGGCTCGATACTTTTTCGAATCCTGCTGAGAAGCTGGCAAGTATTACCGCAAAAATCCCGCTGGGCAAGCGGATGACCCTTGCCGACGAGATCGCCTGGACCGCGATCTTTCTGTTGAGTCCACGCTCGGGCCATACCACAGGACAGCAGTTGTTCGTGGATGGGGGTTATGTGCATCTGGATCGCGCAATCACTTAGAGAGGCCGCACTGCATGTCGACTCGATCTCAAGCCGCCATATCAGCGCACATTACGGAGCGAAGATTTCTGAGGCCGTTTGTACTGATTACTTCGCTCTTTTTTCTGTGGGCCTTTGGCGTAAATCTGAATGACATCCTGATTCCACGGTTTAAAACGGCATTTGCACTCACAGATTTTCAATCTTCATTTATCCAAGTCGCATTCTTTGGAGGCTATTTCCTAGCCGCTTTTCCCGCCGGCAAATTGATGGAGCGCATCGGCTATAAGCGCGGCATATTGTTTGGACTGTTGCTGTGTGCAACAGGCGCATTGCTTTTTCTGCCGGCTGCTTCGATCGGCGTCTATGCATTCTTCCTGGTTGCACTCTTTGTGATGGCCTGCGGCCAGAGTTTTCTTGAAGTTGCGGCCAATCCTTACGTGACCGTTCTCGGTCCTGCGGCGAGTGCAGAGCGGAGATTGAACTTCGCGCAGTCGTTTAACGCTGTCGGGGCGACAATCTCTCCTCTGCTGGGCCGTGCGCTGATTCTCACAGGCGTGGAATACACTCCGGCGCAACTTGCTCTGATGAGCGCTGGACAGGTGCAAGCCTATCGCGCCGTTCAGGCAGGCACGGTCAAGGTGCCCTATCTATTGATAGCCGGAATATTCCTGGTAGTCGCTGCTGCCACTTATTTTACGCATCTGCCTGACGTGATCGAGGAAGCAGACAAATCCACTGCCGCGGAGCTGCACTCCGACTCTGTTCTTTCACATCCTCATTTGGTGAAAGGTGTGATCGCCCAGTTCTTTTACGTAGGAGCGCAAGTGGGAGTTGCCAGTTTTGTGATTCGATTTGCGCAGCACACGGTGCCCGGTATGACTGCCGCTATCGCTGCATACTACCTGCTCGGACACCAGTTCGGATTCATGATTGGGCGCTTTACTGGATCGGCGCTGATGAAGACCATTGCTCCTGCGCGCCTGCTTTCGATCTTCGCCATAGGATGTCTTGCCTCTGTCTCGCTAGCCCTGCTTGCTCATGGCAGCCTGCCGGTATGGGCCGTCGTGTAGATCGGCTTCTTTCACTCGATCATGTTCCGGACCATCCTTGCGCTTGGAATCAAGGATCTGGGACCGTTAACCAAGCGGGGCTCCTCGCTCATGGTAATGGCGATTATCGGGGGCGCGATCTTCCCTGCCATCATGGGACGTATCTCCGACGCCACCAATATCCAAACCGCCTTCATCGTTCCGCTGATCTGTTATCTGTACATCCTGTACTTCGCTGTCGCGGGGTACAAGCATTCTGGAGCATCGAGTATTCGTCCGGCGGTCGAGGCGCAACGCGCATGAATCGGCGCTACTGCCTCACTCTCGATCTCAAGGACGATCTCCAGCTGATCGCCGAATACAAGAAATATCACGAGAGGATCTGGCCGGAGATCACGCAGAGCATCACGCAAGCGGGAATCGAAGATCTTGAAATCTATCTACTTGGCACCCGGATGTTCATGATTATGGAAGTGAATGACCGTTTCTCATTTGAAGCAAAGCGAGCCGCCGATCGCAAGAATCCTAAAGTGCAGGAATGGGAACAATTGATGTGGAAGTTCCAGCAGCCTCTCCCCGAGGCGAACCCAGGGGAAAAGTGGTTGCTGATGGAACGCATTTTCAAGCTTGAGAAGTAGCTCACTGTTTCAAGAAAAATTTCCCTCACAAGGACTCCCCAATGAACGATAAGACTATCTCCCGGCGAGCGTGGCTGAAAGGCGCTGGCGCTTCGCTAGTCACGGCAGGAGTGCTCAAGGCGCAGACCGCGACCCAGCCTCCCGCCCAGCAGATTCCTGAAGGACAAACCTCCATTCACATGCTCGATCCACAGGAGCAGGTTGGCGAGCCGCCGGCGATCGCCGCGAATCGCGAGCAGCGCATGCAGTGGTGGCATGCGGCAAAGTTCGGCATGTTCATTCATTGGGGGCTCTACAGCGCGCGAGCTCGTCATGAATGGGCGATGGAGAATGAGGCAATCCCGATTGAGGAATACACGGCGCTCACGAAGCAGTTCAAACCAAAGCCGAATGCGCCTCGCGACTTCGCGCGGCTGGCCAAGGCAGCTGGACAGAAGTACATGGTGATGACAACGAAGCATCACGAAGGATTCTGCCTGTGGGATACAAAATTCACGAACTACAACGCCGCCAAACAAGGTCCGGGACGTGATTTGGTACGCGAGTACGTGGAAGCAGCTCGCGCCGAAGGCTTACGTGTTGGCTTCTACTACTCGCTGATGGACTGGCATCATCCCGACGGGGCCAACTGTGCAACAGACGAAGCCGCACGCAGGCGATTCGTCGATTACACCCACGGACTCATCCGTGAGCTGCTCACCAACTACGGAAAGATCGACGTTCTCTGGTACGACGTGGCCTGGCCTCTCGACGCAGCAGGGTGGGAGTCAGTCAAGATGAACGAAATGGTCTTCCAGCTTCAGTCGGAGATCATCGTGAATAATCGCAATAAACTGCAGGGAGATTTCTCCACTCCCGAACAGCGCATCTCTGCAGAAACCGGCGGTCGCGCGTGGGAGTCCTGCATGACGCTGAACGATAGCTGGGGATACCAGCGTGCGGACGATAACTGGAAGAACGCAAGAACGGTGATTCGCAACCTGATCACATGCGCGCGCGACGGCGGCAATTATCTCTTGAATATCGGTCCGCGAGCAGATGGTTCCATCCCGGAAGCGTCGGTTCGCATTCTGCAGGAAGTCGGCCAGTGGATGAGCAAGAATGGAGACACGATCTACAAATCCGATCACTGCGAACCACGCCGTTCCGCATATGCCAGCTACACGCGCACCGGGAACACATTATTTATGCATGTTCATTACTGGCCCGGCGGCGACGTGAATATGTGCGGCCTGAAGGTGAACGCGAAATCCGTGCGGCTGTTTGCGAGCAATCAGAAAGTCGAATTCAAGCAGGATGCCTATCAGCTCCACATGTATAACCTGCCGCAGCAGGCGCCGGATCATCCCGTAACAACGCTGGCGATCGAGTGCGATGCGGAACCGACGCAGGACAACATCTTTGTCCGCAATGAGAAGCCCCGGGACGGAGTGTAAGGATCGCTTTGCGCACTCTAGAGACGTGTATGCTACGTCTCTACCATGCAGCTTGGCCCCTTATAGTTTTTTGCACCTCTACGCAAAAGCCCGGCTTGGGAGTATCTTTCGTAATCGTGAGGAACTCCCTAAAAGAGTTCCTCGTTTTGAGGGGTTGAATGAACATCCTTCTGCTCTCGATGCCTGATTCGTTCGAGCACATGCCCACCGTGGCGATCCGCATGCCCAATGGTGCGCTCACCTCGCTAGCCGGCAATGTTGACGGTCATCATCGTGTCGCGGTGGCCGACCTGATTCTTGTTCAAAAAGAGGTGCGCTCGACTGTAGAACGACTTATTGGTGAGATCAAACCTGACTTGGTTGGGATGTCGGTAATGACATTCCAACGCAAGACCGCACTGAAGATCGCTGCTTTGATCCGATCACTCATACCGGATGTGCACATCGTCGTCGGCGGCTATGATCCAAGCCTCGCGCCGCAAGCTTACATGGACCTGGGATCAGGGGTGGACTTCATTGTGCACGGCGAAGGTGAAGTCACATTTCGGGAATTAGTACGAGCCATTGAGAATGGCCGCAGCTTGTTCAACATCGCAGGCTTGTCCTATCGCTGCGAAGAGAAGTGGCACGAGAATCTCCCACGTTCTGTGCACAGTTTGGAGGATGGCGAAATCCGATTGCCGAATCGCAGAGCTCGCGTCCTTCACGGTTACACAATGCTGGGGCGCCAAGTAGACGTAATCGAGACATCGCGCGGATGCACCTTCGACTGCAGCTTCTGTTCGATCATACAGATGCGGGGACGCAACTTTCACACTTATTCATTTGATCGCGTGCTGGCTGATATCCGCGACGCCCGCGAACATGGGGCGCAGACACTCTTTCTGGTCGACGACAACATTACGCTGAATGTTCATCGTTTCGAGGAGCTGTGTAAAGCGATCGTTGCGGCTGATCTTGACGACGTCGAGTACATCGTTCAGGGCATGACTTCAGCCATCGCGAATTATGGTGAAACGCTGGCTCCGCTCATGCGAAAAGCCGGATTCAAGTACGTCTTTTTGGGAATTGAGAACATTCTTGAGGACGATCTTCAGTTTCTCCGCGCCAGCTCGAAGAACATCATGCGCGACAAGGGAAAGAAGGTTGGGAACGCGACGCTGCAAGCTATCGACTATATCCATCGCAACAAGATGTACGTAGTTGGTGGACTGATCGTCGGAAATCCCAATGATACGCGCGAATCCGTCGAGGCGAACTTGAGCTTTGCCCGACGCTACATCGATTGGCCATACATTCAGCATCCCACACCGTATCCCGGCACACCGATGACCGAAGACTTTCGCCAGCGCCAGCTCATCATCAACGATCATGTTGAGGAGTACGACGGCACCACCGCCATCGTACGATCAGAGAAGTTGGAAGCGGAAGAGATTGAATTTCTGCGTTGGCGTGCAGAACGATGGATGAAGGCTGCCCACTTTCCAGTCGCGCTATTCCGCAATCCGAAGTTCGTCTTGCGGCAAGGTAGAAAAATGCTCGCTCACACATTCCGCGGATGCACTCTGAAAACCGTCCTGGGATTGGAAGATGAGCGGCAGGCCTTCCAGCGCTACCGTGCGATTCGACGAGCCGAACGCGCCTACGTGTAGAAGACGTTCTGCCCGTGCCGCGCGCTAAAACTGAAATCTAGAGCTGATCTCATCATCTAAAGGACTTACAACACTAGATCTTATGGAATCTCGTCGTGATATCTCATGATACAGGTGAGATATCTCATCCGGTCTCACCGTGATTTCATGAGATATCACATTCATCTCATCTCCGCGCGTTCTGCCAATTCCCATTTCGAGACACGGCGAGGCCTTTCACATTCTCTTGGTGCGACGAAACGCGGCGAAAGTCAATATGAAACTGCGGATCAGTGTGGATGGGAGCTAGTCGGTCCTCGTGCCGGCTTCAAGTGAGACGAGACTTACATTGCGATGTCCTGCCGCTAGTTTTTTGGCCGCAGCTTCGTATTTCGGATCTTTGTAAACCTGTGCGGCTTCCAGCAATGGCGCTGCAATCTCATCCGGACGCATATTCTCAATCTGCCTATAGGGCCACTGCTTCTCTCCCATGGCATAAGGGAGAAGATAATCGAGGGCCTTTCGTATACTCCGGCCATCGGCGGTCTGGAAGTGCCATAAGTCAACCCCGACTTGATCAGCGAGGGTAGCCAGCTCGGTGAGAGCACGCAAATTGAACGCGCTATATCCAAAGGATTTTGTGCGTGCAAGTTCAAGTGGCTGCCTGCCATCGGGTTCAATTTGAGTTGCGATGCGCTTCTGGGCAGCTTTGCCTGCGATCTCATGAGCCAGATCGCGATGTCCAACGAACAAAGCGAAGTCAACGACCTGAACGTCGTAAAAGCTGCCGTGGTTATTCTTGGCATTTGATTCGTCTTGTCCATGCTTGCTCGTTTGCAGCCAGTCGAGGAAGCTCTCAAACCATTTTCTCAGTCCAGATTGATCCTCAGTCTTCCAACTGCTGGAACCTTCTAACAACCCGGCAGCATCCACGACCGCTGTAAGCCCGTGCGTTTCGATAATGCCGATTCCGCGGCCAGTGTTCACGCCGCGTATCCCCTGAGCAAATTCCAGATTGGGATTCATTTTCGTTTTCGGATCGAGAAACCAGGTGCGCAACAGCAAGGCTGCCCGCGCAGCGTAGTCTTCATTGCCAGTAAGGTAATAGGCAAGCGCGAGTGCGCGCGTGGCATTGCACATCTTGCTCATGTTTTCGTGGTCGGCGATCTGCTTGATCTCGGGATTGCGCTCGCCATCGCGGCGAATGTACGGCAACCGATTGGGGGTATCTGGATTCGGCCAGAAGTACGGAGCGAGGCTCATGTAATCGTGTTTGTCGCCGCTGGAAGGAGTCGCATTCTTCTGCATTACAGAGAATGGGCCTTCGCTCATGGCTTTGTCGGCCTCAGCGCGCGCGGCTCGAACTACATCACTTCGCTTGTCAGCGTGAACCTGGGCGGATTGACGCTCCTGCTGGAGCACTCTGGCGTTGAGCAAGAAGACTCTCGAGAGTTTGACATCAGCAGGCACTTGAAGAATTAGGACTAAAAACAAAGTCAGAAAGTACATGATCGATTCCGTGGTTCCGGCCGCCCTCGGCCGGGACGCTGCTCAAGAGTTCTATGATGCTCGGGTAAAACAAGCCACGTGCAGACGCGACGCATGGTCCTTACAACGCATTAGCTTGTTAAGCCGTGTACCGGCCGAGGGCGGCCGGAACCACACAATCTGAAAGCTTACTGTGCATCTAAAGCCATCAGCGTCTCAAGCAAATAGTACTGCCCGTAAATCAGCATGCCGTCCGCTGGACGCGTGCCGCTGCCGTGTCGCAAGATTCCTGGAGGTGAATTATCTCCCGGATATGCGGGAGTCAAATAGCGATCAATTAGGGAATGTGTAATGCGATCGGCCTGACTGCGGTAAAGCTGAGCCTTTTCTCCATTTTGCATGAGGCCTGCGAGTTGCAGCAATCCTCCCGCTGCGATCGCAGCGGCCGATGAATCCCGATTTCGGAACATTACGCCTTCATCGTAGAAGTCATACCAGGGAACGCCATCTTCCGGCAGCTCCGAAAGAATGTAGTCGGCAACTTTCTGCGCAGTCGCGAGCAGACGCGGATCGTGACTCTCGCGATAGGCCGTCGCGAAGCCATACAGTGCCCAGGCTGTTCCCCGTGACCAGCTCGTCTCCCACGAGTATCCCTGATGTGTGTGGTAGAAGACACGCTCGCCTGGCTTTGCGTCGTTGGGAAAGGCAAACGGCTGGTCGGGACTGGCTCCGCCTCCATGCAAACGAAACTCTTGCCGATTGTCACCGGGATTGTAGTGGACCGACTGGATCACGGATCCATCCGGCCGAATGAACCAGTCAGCGGTCCGCAAGGCATGTTTGAGTCCGACATCTTTATATTTGGAATTACCGGTTTCACGGCTCGCCCACCACAAAAGCTGGAGGTTCATCATCGTATCGATGATGGAGTCGTCTCCGTTTTTTCCCCAGGCGGGAATCAGCTCCGTGGTTGGGTTGTACATATCAAGGAGGTGATCTGCGCCGCGAATCGCGCTGTCTCGGAGCTTTTGATCATGAATCAGCTGATAACCGGCCACGGACGAATAGAAGTAAAGGAAGCCAGTATCGTGATTCTGCTGCGCTTCCTTCCCCAACATTGGGGATGTCCAAAGCTCCGCCCATCGGCGATATTTCTCGTCGTGAGTGCGCGCATACATCTTCCACAGTTCACCTACCCAGAACCCACCAGTCCAGAAGAATCCTTTCTGGGTTTTCCATTCTCCCGTTTGGTTGTTGCCATCCGTAAAGAATCCGGAACCCGTCGAGGCGCCGACGATGGCAATCTGATCCAGCTTAAGATCGTTCTTGTGTTTTTCCGCAGTGCGATCTATCTCCTTCTGGAGGAGATCTATTGCTTGCTTGTATGTGCGTGAGCTTGGCGGATGCAGGGTATCGGCTGGCGCCGACTGCAGTTCTGGTGAACTAGAGAGAATCTTCACCGTCGCCGGGGACTTCATCCGTGCAGCGATGTCCTTCACCGTCGCCAGGAGTTGATCCTGATTTTTGATTGCATCCACTCCGGCTACGCGAGCGACATGCTCGCGCGGTTCGCGTGCTCCGACCACGGGTACAGGATTATTACTGCCTTCCTGGTCCCATGCGGCGAGAGAGTACCAACTGGCAGCTCCATTCTTCAGCGGGAAGGTGAACAGATAATCTTTGCTGTCCTTATTGGGAATGGCTTCGGAGCCGGGAGCCATGATAATGGCTAATCCTAAATTGGTTCCGCGCAAAATTGGAGAGACTGCTTTATTTCCGCCTTCGACCGCCTGTTCTCCCCACATTGCGAGCCATAATGGATCATCATCAGCTCGCGAGCGAACTTCAGGAATTCCCTGCTGCTGAGTGAGGCCAGTGGCGAGAGTCAGATCGCCGGCATCTGTGGATGTGACAGTCTGAAGAAAGCCGCGCTCACCAGCCCACTGTGTCGCACGCACGCGCAGGTTCACGCTCTTACCCGCGATCCTCCACCCTTGATAAGTAAGCTCCACGATCGCGCGTACCGGACCGGTAGAAATGATGCGCCAACTGCGATTGTCCACCTCAGAGATGTGCTGCGCCTCTCCATTTACCCATGCGCCGGGAGCGCCGATGCCGAGCGCGTCGGCCACCAGGTAGATGTCGCGGCCGTCGGGCGAGTAGTTGTGGTAGATGTATCCAGGAGTGGCGTAGCGTTCCAGTTGCAAAGTGGGACGTGGCTTGCCGTAAAGATCAATGGCATTGCGCTTGTCGAAGTAAAGACGAAACGACTCTCGCTTCGACTCCCAGCCCATACCATCAATCTTCTTCGTGAAGACAGCGTTGGTTTGGGGCTCGTAGTCACCTCGCAAACGAAAGATGCGATCCGGCGGGCCCCAGGTGATTGTCACGATTCGCGTCTGATGAGGCCGCAGATCGATCTGGAAGGCCAGCTCGTCGGGCTTCAGGTCGCCGTCGATATCGTCGACCTGCGAGGGGAGCTCCTGGGTACGCAACGCCGCCGCATCTTCTGCAACTGTGCTTGCGTCTGTGGCCGTCACGATATGTGAGCCAATGTAGATATCCGGCGCGACTTTTCGCAGCTCAGCCACCGAAAGGACGATGTTTTCGGCTGAACGATTCTGATCGGTTGGATTGGTGATCGCGATTTTGATGCATTTCAGATGAGGTTCCGCCCAAAGTGGGCCGATGACGCAGAACAATGCTGCGCAAAGCCAGGGAGCTTTCTTGAGTTTCATTCTCTTCGGTCTTTGAATACGAATCAGACACTCACACAGCCGTCAGCGCTGGCTTCTCCGCCTCGCGTGTCTGCCGGACAATAGCTAGATATTTTTTTGCGAGTTCAGTGATCTGTCCTGTGTCGCCAGTGTTAAGGGCTGCGGGCAGAATTAACTCGCCACCGACTCCGAGCGCGGCTGCTCCAGCGCGGATAAAGTCGGCGGCGGTATTCAGATTCACGCCGCCAGTGGGTACCAGCGGAATCTGTGGAAGTGGGCCACGCAACGATTTCAAATAACTTGCTCCTCCGACAGCGCTTGCAGGAAAAATTTTGACGAAATCTGCTCCACCTTTCCATGCGGCGATTACTTCTGTGGGCGTGAGCGCTCCCGCCATGATGACTTTGCCGGCATCATTTGCAGCTTTGACAGTCGCAAGATCGAAACCGGGAGTCACCAGGAACTCCGCGCCCGCCTCGAAACACTGGCGAGCAGCATCTGCATCCAGCACTGTACCGGCTCCGACGAGCACCTCATTCCCAAGGTTCTTCACAAGCTGTCTAATTGCATCAAGAGCGCCGGGCACGGTCATCGTCACTTCTAGAATGGTGATGCCACCAGCCGCTACTGCGTCCGCCGCCGCCAAAGCTTTTTTCGCAGACGCTGCCCGGATCACCGGAACGATTCCCACTTCCCGTACTCGTGCGCGAACCTGTTCCCTGGTCATTTTCTATTTGGCCTCAGCTTCAATAACCGCTGGCTCCAGTCCCGGGACCAGCAGGTGGATAACGAGCAGTGCAGACAAATATGCAGAACCCGCAATAAGCATAAGTAGTGAATAGCTGTGTGTGTATTGAAGGTGATAACCAGTGAAGCTGGCAATGCACATTCCCCCTACAGCACCTCCAAAACCTCCAATGCCAACCACTGAACCGATGGCACGGCGCGGAAACATGTCGGACGCCGTGGTGAATATGTTGGCCGACCATCCCTGATGCGCGGCCGTTGCCAAACTGAACAGCGCAACCTGGGGCCACAAACCAGTTAAGTGGGGAATGAACACTACTGGGACCACACACAACGCGCAAATCAGCATGGCGGTCTTACGCGCTCTGTTCGCGCTCCAGCCTCGCTTGAGGAGGCTGGATGAAAGCCAGCCTCCAGAAATACTGCCAACATCAGCCGCAAGATAAATGACTACTATCGGCGGGCCGAGTTTGGTCAAAGTCAGGCCATGAGCTGAGGCGAAGAACTTTGCCAGCCAGAACAGATAAAACCACCAGATTGGGTCCGTCATGAACTTACCAATCGCGAATGCCCATGTCTGACGGTGCCGCAACAAGTGCGCCCAAGCAATCTGCGTGGTCGGTTCGACTGGTTCACTCAGGATGTATTGGAGCTCACTAGCGGAGATTCGCGAGTGCTCCTGCGGACGCCGGTAAAGCACAAGCCACAGAAGCAGCCAGGTTGCGCTAAAAAATCCGGTGAACAGAAAAGCCCAACGCCAACCAAGGTTCACTGCAATCCACGGAACCGTAAGCGGCGCAACGATGGCTCCTACATTGGTCCCAGAGTTGAAGATGCCGGTCGCGAGCGCTCGTTCCTTTTTTGGGAACCACTCAGTAACGGTTTTTATCGCAGCCGGAAAGTTACCGGATTCGCCCAAGCCCAAAAATCCACGAGCAACAGCGAATCCAAATGCGGAATTCGCTAATGCATGCCCCATAGCCGCGAGGCTCCAGATGCAGATGGAAATTGCATACCCCAGGCGCGTCCCCAGTCGGTCCATAAACCGGCCCATGAGGAGCAGTCCCAGCGCGTACGTGGTTTGAAACGTGGTGACGATATAGCCGTACTGGATCTCATTCCAACGAAAAATTTTCTGCAGGTCCGGCGCGAGCAGGCCGAGTACCTGTCGATCCATATAGTTGATGGTGGTCGCAAAGAACAGCAGAGCGCAGATACCCCAGCGATAATTCCCGCCAGCACTGGCTTGAACGGCGGCCCCAACCGATGGCGGCGCGTACGCTGACTGATCAACCTTCGTCTGATGCAACTCGCGCTCCTTTATGTGTTGCCGCTTTCACCTGCCCATCCAACCACCATCAACAACCAGAACGTGACCGTGAACGTAATCACTTGCTCGAGATGCAAGGAATACGGCAGCTCCACAGATATCAGCCGGCTCTCCCCATCGCTGCGCCGGAATTCGCTCGAGAATCTGGCGATTGCGTGTCCCATCTCTCTGTAGAGCAGCCGTATTATCCGTACGCATGTAACCAGGCGCGACGGCATTCACGTTTATTCCCTGCGATGCCCATTCATTGGCCAAAGCTTTCGTTAACTGCGCCACGGCTCCTTTTGAGGCAGCGTAAGCCGGTACTGTGATGCCTCCCTGAAAAGCCAGCAGCGAGGCGATGTTCACGATCTTTCCGCCAGACCGCCTCGCAATGAATGATTTGCCCGCAGTCTGGCATAGTTTCCAGAGCGAATTCAGATTCACTTGGAGGACAGTCGTCCAATCCGCATCGCTGTAGTCCACCGCGTTAGCACGGCGAATGGTCCCGGCATTATTGACAACGATGTCTACTGGCGCAAGTTGCTGCGCCTTCTCAAACAGAGTCTCTGCCGCTCCCGCCTGCGCCAAATCAGCTTGAATTCCTGTTGCCCGCCGCCCGAGCCTCTCGATCGTCTTACAGGTTGCCTGCGGAGAACGGGAATTGCCGTGACAAACGACGTCGGCTCCGGCTTCCGCAAGCGCGATTGCCATTGCTGCACCGAGCCCGGCTGATGCCCCAGTGATTAGTGCCGTTTTGCCGTCAAGTCTAAATTGTTCGAGGATCAATTTACTTTCTGCTCGCCTCGAGCCCTGAACCCGACTGACTGAACTCCGGCTGTACGTTCACGACGCCAAATTGCCGATCTTCCTTCTCCCGGTGCGCAGCCATCGCCCACAGGAACCCAATGCGATGTCCAGGCGCGGCCACGTTGGGATGATAGCCGCGCGGCATCAAGACCGCGTCGCCATCGCGCACGATCGTGGCTAACTCCGGCTCTTTCGTGTCGGTATAAACAAACTGAATGCCGAATCCCGGCGGAGGCATGTGTGTGTATACGTACATTTCCTCCAGCATTGCGGCGTGCTCATGCGGAGGCCAGCTCGTCCAGTTACCCGGTTCCGAAATGGTAAGACCTGCGAGGAGACGCCCCGCCTGGACATTCTTTCCGATCAGAATATTGAGATCGCGAGTGGTGGCCGCTCCGCCTGCCGTGAAATGGAGCGATTTGTCGTTTTTCACATCGGAATAGCGCACGATGTGAAGTGGATACTTCTGGTCCACCTCCGCTGAGAATTCCGCAATGTCCGCCGAGCTCTGAGTTTCAAGACTAATAGCTGAGCCGCGCGGAATGTATACGGAATCCCGTTCCCCTAAACTGAACCGTTCCGAACCAACTGTGACGTGAACTTCTCCCGACAGACAAATGAACGCAGTTTCCTGCTTCCCATTGTCAAACTGCACTTTCGGGGTGCTCTTGTCCAGGATGATTCGCGCGTAGCACAGATGCTTCATCGTGCTATTCGCCGGAGTAATGAAGACTTTGCGGCCTTTGTGCGCATTGGTCCTGCGAAAGACATTGCCCTCACGAGTGACCGGCTCATCAAAGATCTGGGGCTGAGTGCTCATGATTCCTGCTCCGCTGACGGCGTGAAGAGCTGCCGCGAATAGAGATTGCGAACGAGCCGTACCGCGCGAGTGCGAGTTCACGCTATATAGCCCGTTCGTTTCCGGCCTCCATTATCCGGTTAGATGAATGGAAACCGCTACCGAGTCGTCAAAGGCCGTGCATGGTGAACTTCCGTTCAACAGGCTTTCCATTGGCGGGATTGTGCCCTGCTGGTGTTTTGAACCGCACGAACGCATTTGAATCAGACTTATTTTCCATGTACCGCATTGCAGTACGTCGTATCGCCTTAATAAATGGGCACACAAAAACTCGGCTCTCGCCGAGTTCTGCCCAACTTAAGCCCTAATTTCTTGAGCCTGGACTACCTGGCTCATACTTCCAGCAATTGCCGCTGGAATTGTCCGCATTCCTAATTCTCTCGACAGCGCGTGGGCTACATTGACAATCGATTGTGCCACCATGGGAATCTTCTCGGCTGTCATGCGAAATGTCGGACCTGAAACGCTGATTGCTGCTATCGGATGCTGCCCGAATCCCCACACCGGGCAGCCGACACAGCAAACGCCCTCTTCGTTCTCTTCATTGTCGACTGCATATCCCAGTTTGCGAACCTTTGCCAACTCAGCACGCAGCTCGAGCATGTTGCTAAGGGTCTTACGCGTGAGCTGGCGAAAGCCGTGCTTCTGGGCGGCGATTTCAACCTGTGCCTCCGGCAGAAACGCCATCATTGCCTTGCCAACCGAGGTGCAATAAGCCGGATTTCGCCTTCCAACGCTCGACGCCAAGCGCACGCTGCGCGCGGGTTCCACCTTGTCGAGGTACACGACCTCGCCATCATCGTAAACACAAAGGTGGACTGTCTCGCCGGTGTCGAGAACCGCGCGTTCAAGATATGGACGCGCGCGCTCGCGCAGATCGAGTTGGCCAATAGCCTTGGTACCAAGCTCAAAGAGCTTCAGGCCGAGCCGATACTTGCCGGTGTTTGAATTTTTTTCGATGAGGCGATGGCGCTCGAGCACCATGATCAGGCGGTGTGCCGTGCTCTTGTGCAACTTCAACATCTCGGAAATTTGCATGAGCGTGAGATCCGGTCCCTGATGGGAGAGAACCTCCAGCAAGGCCAACGCCCGGTCCACTACCTGGATTTGGTAAGGAGATCGGGAATCCCGCTTTGTCTTAGTATGTGACACGGCGACTCATTATATGGGAGGAAGAACTGCAGTCAAGCCATATGGGAGGAAGAATTGCAGTCAAGCCGAAACTTGCTGTATTTTGTTGCTGAAAACGAGCCGCCGGGCGCCTTTTCAGTTATAGACAAGATGCTCTTCACTTGCGAGCCGCAACCACTCCGCTTGGCCCTGCGCTCTTGCGCAATTGTTCGTTCATGATCAGGAAAGCGCCCATCCCGTGAAGATCGTTTGTTTTGCGCGCTCTGCCCAAATAAAAATCGAGATCTCCGACATTAGTTCCTTCACAGATGTTTGGCATCTCGATCGTTGTATCCGGATTTCGCGTGATGCTTGCCAGCACGCCGCGATACCCCTTCTGCGCGAATTTCTCATAATCCTTGCTGACGTATCCGCGCTCCACCGCGCGCGAGATCGTGTACGTGTACATCGCTGAACTGGAAGTCTCGAGCCAATTGTCGGGCACGTCTCCGCGGTTGACGACTTCAAACCAGAGACCGGTCTGCGCGTCCTGATACTTCGCATACGCTTTCACCAGTTGTTGGAGCTGCGCAATGAGTGCGGGGCGCTGCGGATGGTCATTCGGCAGCATGTCAAGGATGTCTACCGTTGCCACACCGTACCAACCCATGGCTCTCGCCCAGAATTCGGGAGAATGATGGGTTACAGGATCTGCCCAGGGCTGCTGGCCGCTTTCGTCATAGGCGTGGAACATCAGTCCCGTTTTGGGATCATTCTGATGTTTCGCGTAGAGCAGAATCTGCTTGGTAGCCTCGTCGTCAGCGTACTGGCTGTCGTTAAAAGTTTGCCCATAACGAACCAGCAGCGGCATGGACATAAAAATTCCGTCGAGCCATGTCTGCCATTGCCGAGTGCTTCCATGCCAGAATGCGCCTTCTTTGGTGCGTGGATACGTATCGAAGCGCTCACGAATTTGGGTCGCAGCCCGTTTATAGCGATCGTCTTTGGTTTCGCGGTAAAGAATCACGAACAGATTTCCTGCCATCATAGAATCCAGGTTGTCGAGTCCGTGCTTCAGTTTGCCGTCGGCGTCGATGTACGAGTCGACCCAGCCCTTGATGAAATCGAGATACGCAGGATTCCCAGTGCGCTTGTAGACGAGGTATTCGCCGTAGAGAAAGAGTCCGCGTTGGTACGACCATGGGCCAAAGTCCGCTGGATTCTGATAGGGACCTGTGATGGTCTTGATAGCTGCGACTGAATAGTCGAAATCTGCCGGCGCGGGCAGTCTGCTGAAATCAGTTGGATTTCTCTTCAGCGGCGCATAACTCTTTTCGAAATTGTTGCGCGAATTCTGGATCGTAAACGATCCGTCAGCTTGCGCCACCAGCTTGAAGTAGTTTGCTTCGGAGTCGTTCACGTTCGCAATCAGATTCTCTGCGCTGTTGTGAGCTTTGTCGGAATCCATCGCATAGTGAAGCTGCCAAAGATCTTCAACCCCGGGGGTTTCGTGCACTGTTTGCCATGCCTGAGGGCTGCCGCCCTTGTGAGGACCGTTATTCATGATGGCCACGCGCGGATGGATGGCTCGCACCAGCGCCTTCGAGTTCGATTGATCGAGGCCATGATGGCTCACGAGAAAGACATCGACTCTTCCGATGGGATTATTTGGGCAAACCATGGCGATTTCCGCCTTCTTAGTGAGGTCACCCAGATCCAGGAATCGGAACTTGCCATAAGTGACGAGCACGCCGAGAGAAGCCGAATTCTCGGTTGGATCTTCAGGGGGCGCAGGCTCAGAGGCGCAGAACGAGTTTGATTGTCCACCGCCTGGCAGAGGATGATTGATGTGCTGCCGCGCCGCAGTAAGCACCTGGACATCGATTCCGGACATAGGAATCCGATCACTAGGCTTTACAGTCAAGCGCTTACCGTGCATTTTCGAAATTACAGCGAGATACTCGTTATATCCAGTCCGCGTTTGATCGGCATCCTCCATGTTGTCGCCATGGTCAATGAAGTTTGCGATCTTGATTCGATCTGCGAGCTGAGAGACACCTCCGACATGATCGCGATGGTAGTGCGTGATCACTAGGTAATCGATCTGCTGGACTCCAGCCAGCTTTGTCGCCGCAATGATGCGATCGGCGTCCCTGCCTTCGAATCCCGGCCAACCGGTATCGACCAACATGGATTGACCTGAGGGACTCACGAGCAGCGTCGCTTGGCCGCCTTCAACGTCGAGTGAGTAGATTTGAAGCGCCTTGCCTGGCGTCTGTGCGGCAAGGTATGACAAGAAAAGTAGAACAAGCAGAAGTGGCAGTCTTGCCTGGCTGTGAACTCGCATTTTTTTGCCCATAAGAAGTGATGTGTGAACCTGCTAAGGATTTTTCACCTTCACTACGAAATACAACAGCGTACCCTCCACATCTTTCATCCAATGCGGAATGCCTGCAGGAATCACAGCCACATCTCCAGCGGAGAGCCGCCGTGTTTCGCCTCCCTCAATCGAGTCGCCGCGTGGTTCGTCAGGATTCGTCGCTTTTTCGCCGATCACCCTTCCACCAGTAACCAAATTCGTGCTGCCCTGCACAATGTAGAAGACGTCGGTATAACTGCGATGTATCTCAACGTTTCCGGATTCTGTGCGGTGAGCAGTCATCACTCTGTAATTGTTTTCCGTGGCGAGCGTGCCGCCTTTGGCAAACGATGCCGAAACATCGTCTTTGGAGAAGTACTTCACATTTCCACTGGCAGAGGGCTGAACCGTCGCGCTAGGCTTTTCCGAGCTGGCGCCTTGAGCGAGGGCCATAACGCCGGCTGTCAGCAACGCCAAAATTCCGCTTACGTGAGACACGCTCATATGCATTGATCTGACTCTCCTGAGGATTTCACAGCACAAAATGACGAATTGATTCCAAACAGCAAGAGAGTGTACGGAATCTTCCAAATAAAATCTTCAACAAAGCTGTAGAAATCCCGCAATACGAGATAGGCACTCATGGTCCAATCAGCGGAGATTCGCGTCCCCTACCACGAACTTATCGATGTGCTCGCCCGCATCTTAATGAAGGTGGGATTCACCGGGGATCGCGCCCGTCGCGCTGCCGGCCTGTTTGCCGATGCGAGTCGCGACGGAGTGTATTCCCACGGCGTGAATCGTTTTCTGCGATTCCTACGCGCACTGCGCAGCGGAATCGTGGATCCGCAAGCCACACCAGTACTGATGTCACCATTTGGAGCGCTCGAGCGGTGGGACGGACGTTTGGGTCCGGGCATGTTGAACGCGCAGCAGTGCATGGATCGTGCAATCACGCTGAGTCGTACCCATGGCATCGGCTGCGTGGCCCTTGCGAATACCAATCACTGGATGCGCGGTGGGAATTACGGATGGCAGGCTGCAGATGCGGGCGTAATCGGCATCTGCTGGACGAATACGATGCCTAATCTGCCGCCCTGGGGTGCTAGCGACCCTCGACTGGGCAACAATCCGGTGATCATTGCAGTTCCGCGCAGGGAAGGTCACATCGTCCTCGACATGGCTATGTCGCAATTTTCTTATGGAGCGATCGAATCGTATCGGCTTAAGGGAGAGAGGTTGCCAGTGCCGGGCGGTTTCACTGTGGAGGGCGAGTTGACCAGCGATCCCGCAGCGATCGAAAAATCCTACAGACCATTGCCGATCGGCTACTGGAAAGGATCGGGACTCGCGTTGATGCTCGACCTGCTCGCCAGCTCGCTTTCTGGAGGCAAGGCTACACACGAGATCCCAGGCGACCCGGAACAGGAAACGCGCCTCTCCCAAGTGTTCATCGCCATTGATCCTGCTTCGATTGGTTCAGCGGAAAAAGTAAATGAAATAGCAGATGCCATCGTCGAGGATCTGCATCGGGCGAAGAACAAGGGAGAGCCCGTGCGCTATCCAGGCGAACAGGTGCTGAAGACGCGCGGCGAGAATCTTGCGCAGGGCATACCTGTGAATCCCAACATCTGGAGCGACATTCAGCGGCTTTAGGAAGAATGGCAGGGTTGTGCCACTCTGGTCCGTCGGTCAGTGCTATCGAAGAATCTTTGCTATAACTCCTGCGAACGTGCGACAAATATAGTTGCGGTCACTTTTGGGACGACTGAATGGAGCGAAGAAAGCAGCAACGCCGAAAAGGGCAAAGGCGCGCAGCACGCGACCGTCGTTTGAGACCTGCTTATAGTGGCCCGGAGCATCGTGTGGCTGATCGCCGCAGCGGTCTTGATCGCCGCAAGCTCGACATGATCGTGGACTATCAGGTTCAATCGATTCCTATTCTGCGCTGTTCGGGGCGTATCACGATCGGTGATACCGTCACCTACTTTTCTTCCAAATGCCTGGAGATGATGCAGCGAGGACGTCCGACTTTTGCCCTCGATCTAAGCGGCATCAACCACATCGACAGCACCGGGATCGGGAGGCTTGCCTCCCATTTGACCTCTGCCCGAACGCGCGGCGGTGACCTGAAGCTGGTTTCCCCATCGCGTAAGGTCGAAAGTGTGCTGCGAACCACCTGCTTGTACGATCTCTTTCACATATTTTCGAGTGCTCAGGAATTGGCGGAGTTCAGCACGGTCCATCGCTGACGACGGAAGCGACTGGATCAGGAAATTGGCGGATAATAGTGAGAACTATGTCCATCGCCAGCCCGCGTGCGCACAATCTGTTGTCGATACAGAACTTCACTTCCGAACTCCGGAAATTCGATCCTTCAAGTTTTGAGCACGTCCATGTCGTGCAGTCCTTTTTGCGCGAGCATCCAGTTGACCCCAAGACACTTTCCCCATATCTCGCCTGGGACTGGCAGCACTACACTCGAAACCTCATCGACAAGAGCAGTCTCTATGAATTAGTCGCGATCTGCTGGGAAGTTGGGCAGGGGAGTTCGATTCATAATCATCGTGATCAGAATTGTTGGATGGCAGCGCCGATCGGCGCTTTGAGGGTTCAAAACTATCGAGTGCTTGCACAGGATATTGACGCCGGCACATGCAGGATCGAGCCCACTGACACTTTGGAAATGAATCAGAGCAATCCCGTCGCCGTCGATCCGAAAGAACCTGTTCATCGAGTCTACAATCCGGCCGAACTAAAGCAGCGTGCCGTGAGCTTGCACATTTATTCACGTCCTTTTGATACTTGTGTGGTCTACTCAGATCAGCAAGGCACTTGCGGCGTCATCAAGCTCCACTACACGACGCAGTACGGTCATTGACTTGGTCTGCGTGAGCTGGAAAGTCAGCTTGCGGTATCATTAGTGCTTTATCCCAAATTGGAACCAAGCGCTATTTTCCCGGGATAAGAGGCGGTCCGCATGCAACCGACAAATTCACTTGAACGTATGTAGAAGGATCGGTAGAGTGTTCTTGATGATCACCTCTGGTCACACTCCGCAATCGTCCGGCACGCACCACGAACCAAACCTCTACGCAAAATAATTCCTACAAGATTTAGGGAACATTTTCGTTCCACTTCCGTCTCACTAATTAGGCCGATTCAATCGATAGGAGTAGCTGTCTCATGGAGGATTCATTGCAATTGAACCTGGAAATCCTTGCAGAACAGGGAATCGCACTCATCCGTTGCCGCGGAAAATTGAAGTTCGGAAAAGAGTCTCAAGTATTAAAGGAATGTGTCGATAGTATGCTCTCGCAATTTTCGATTTGCGTGTTGAGTCTCACGGCCATTCAGCAGATTGATGCACGCGGATTGGGGACCCTGGTTGCCTGTGTGGAGAAAGCGCGTTCCCTCGGCTGCCTGTTGTTGATTGGCGGAGCCTCGGAGGTTGTTCGCGATCTGCTTCGAATTACGAAACTGAACACCGTGTTTGAAATTTATTCGTCTGAGTTCGACGCGATGCAAGCTTGCGGGCAAGCCGCATGAATTCATGGTAAAGGTTCGCAGCCGGGCGACTTGACAGCTCGCATTCGTCGTTTGAGAATTCGCGGGTGTCTTTCAGCGCCAGGCTTGCCGAAATTGTGCTGCCGGATAGTGACGGCCTGCAGGTAAAGTTAAGCACCCTGTGGGTCGACAATCCGGCAGTGATTGTCTTCCTGCGCCACTATGGCTGAATTTTCTGCCGTGAGCACATTGCGCAGTTGAGCGCAAATCAGCAGGCATTCGTCTCAAGGGGAGCACGCCTGGCATCGATCGGCCTCGGCGATATGAACTATGCCCGTCTTTTTCGGGAGGAAACCGCCATCACCTTTCCGTTACTAGTCGACGAGCGGCATGAAGCCTACGACGCAGCTCAGCTACAGCGAGCGTCAGTATTGCATCTACTTCGTAAGGACAACGCGATTGCCCGCAAACGTGCAAGAGAAGCTGGATATCGTCAGCACCGTTTTGGAAAAAATCCTTTTCAACTCGGAGGCAGCTTCGTCTTCGGGCCCGGCAATGTTGATCACTACACCCACATCAATAAGACTTTCAGCGATAATGCTCCTATTCCCGAATTACTAGCGGCTCTTCCGTAGTTTTTTCTTTATATACCGACGGAAATAAGCAAGAGGCCGGCGCCGCCTTCTGTTCTTTATTTGCCTCCCCTGTTCTCTGTCCCCTGTTCTCTGTCTTTTATCTTCTGTAAGCTATGCCGCATGCAAACTGCCCTGCTCAGAGTTGTTCTGATTCTCATCTGTGCTTTACCGGTTCGCGCAGCGACCTTTTCAGTTGGGACCGCGAGCGCGGACTCTGGTCAAAAGGCGACCGGCTATCTTGAAGTGCCGGCCGGATCGGATGCTGCCACGAGCATTCCTGTAATCGTAGTAAATGGAAGCAAGCCGGGTCCCATTTTGGCGCTTGTCTCCGGAGCGCACGGCACAGAGTACGCATCCATCATCGCGCTGGAGAAGGTTATCCAGACCATCGATCCCACGCAACTTTCAGGAAAGCTGATCATCGTTCCGCTCGTGAATCTTGGATCCTTCGAGAAGAAAGTGCCTCACGTAAATCCCATTGACGGCAAGAGCATGAACCGCTTTTATCCTGGCAATCCGAACGGCACGCAAACCGAACGCGCATCCTGGCTGATCACTGAGGAGGTAGTCGAAAAATGCGACTACCTGATTGACCTGCATGGCGGAGACCTCGACGAGAGTCTGCGTCCATATTCCTATTGGTCCAAAACAGGAAACGAGAAGCTCGACGCAGCTTCGCGCGGAATGGTGCTCGCCTTCGGCCTTGATCACATCATCGTAGTAACCGATCGGCCGAAAGACCCCCATGCATCGCGCTATCTTGACAGCACGGCCAGCACTCGTGGCAAACCTGCGATTGCTGTTGAAGCCGGCTACTCGGGGACTACAGAACCCGAAGACGTGCAGAAGCTCGTCGATGGCTGTTACAACGTGATGCGAAATCTGAGAATGCTCGCGGGCGAGGCGACGCCCGTCGAGAGGCCCGTCTGGATTGGAAGAGTCTCCAGTGTCACCAGCCCGAACGCAGGCTTCTTTTATCCACTTGTGAGGCGCGGCACCTACGTAGCTGAAGGAATGAAGATCGGCTACGTGACCGACTATTTCGGCAAAACAGTATGGGAAGTGCGGGCGCCCACATCAGGTGTGGTTCTCTACATCTGCTCTGTGCCCTCGATGAAGAAAGACGATAACGTCGCGAATATCGGCCAAATAACAACAGAGCCATGATCGAGCGAATGGGCAGTTCCTAGCGGTGCTGATGGCTGGGAGTCTTCCGAAAATCGGCTGATTACTTTGAAAGCTGTGAGGACGGATACTCCTTGATCAAAGGTTGTGACAAGAGGTCGATGCTTCGGTCACTGTCGTCGTAATCGGACAGAGACGTTTCGTCTCGGCCTGATTTGCCGCCAAGGAAATTCAGCAAAACAGTGAACGCAGCAGCGATCGCCAGATTCAGCGCCAACGCATTTACGGCGGCGTAGGAGGAGAGGGTCACACCTGCAAGATGCAAGGGAAATACAGCCGTGAGTTTCTGGGAGATCACCATTGCCGTTCCGGCGACCATGCCTGCTGCCCATCCAGCCAGCAGCGCTCCTGAAATGAACCAGCGTGTGAACAATCCGAAGATCACCGTAGGAAGTGTTTGCACGATCCAGATCCCGCCGAGCAATTGCAGATTGATCGCATATTGGGTTGGAAGGAAAAGTACAAACAGAAGACCGGCTACGCTGAGCAGAAGCGAGAGCAGCTTTGCCAGCCGCGTTTCTTCGCGTTGGGAGAGATCGCGCCACAGATATTCGCGGCAAATGTTGCGCGTGAACAGACTGGCCGCAGCGATTGACATGATGGCTGCGGGGACCAGAGCTCCCACCGCAATCGCAGCAAAGGAGAATCCTGCGAACCACGAAGGAAAAATCTTCACGAACAGTGCTGGAACCACGTAGCTCGATGAGCTAACCGAAACTCCCGCAGCCAGTGCTCCGTAGCCGAGCAGAGCCAGCATTCCCAATAAGAGACTATAGGCCGGCATCAGAGCCGAATTTCTTTTGATGACCGCTGCGCTCGACGAGCTGAGCACGGCCGTGATGCTGTGTGGATATAGGAACAAGGCCAATGACGATCCGAGAACCAGCGTCGAGAACGGCAGGTACTGCCCCGGCCGCAGCACGAGCGACGCGGGATTGGGCCGGTTTCCAAGCGCCGCGGCGGCGGAGTGGAAGATATTTTCGTATCCGCCCAGTCTTAGCGGGAGCCAGATAATCGCGGCCAGAACGACAATGTAGATCATCACGTCCTTGATGAACGCGATACTCGCCGGAGCGCGCAGCCCTCCCGTGTAGGTGTAACCAAGAAGCAGCGCAAAGGCGATTACAAGCGGCAGTTGTCCCATCCAGCCGTTCCCACTCAAGCCTAAGGCACCAACCGAGACCTGGATTCCAATCAACTGCAGGGCGATGTACGGAACGGTTGCGAGAATTCCGGTGACCGCGATCGCCAAAGCGAGCCAGTGATCACCATATCTTCCACGCACGAAGTCAGCCGCAGTGACGTAGTGATGCTTCCTGCAGACGGCCCAAAGACGAGGCATCGTGAGATACGCGAAGGCAAATGACACGGTGCTGTACGGCAGCGCGAAGAATCCGGGTGCGCCTGTGCCATAGACCAAAGCTGGGACCGCGATGATCGTGTACGCGGTGAAGAGATCGCCGCCCAGCAGGAACCAGGTAATGATGGTTCCGAACCTGCGCCCGGCGAGGCCCCATTCTTCAAGTAGATTGAGATCACCTCGTTTCCAGCGGGTCGCCATAAATGCGACCGCGCTGATGATGATGAGAAAAAATATGAAGACCGAAACAGCGGTCCAGTCCAGAGTCGCTTTCATCGGCCGCTCTTCCGGTAGACGAGAAATGTGATAGCGGCGCTGAGCGGGATCCAGAGAAACTGATACCAGTAGAAGAAGGGAAAGCCCCAGATAACCGGAGTCGTGCGCGAATACAGCGGGGTACACAGCAGCGCGATAAAAGGAATCGCGAGCAGCAGGAGCCACTTCCGATTTGTTTGGCGAGCCATCGGCACTGCCAAAGATACTGGCAATTCTGATTTTTGTGGAGAGGTATTACAGCGAGGATTGAATTCGCCTGGGCAGAAAAAAGCCGGGAATTAACGGGTTCCCGGCGTCAAAGTTTTGCTGAATCGCGATCAGAAATCGTGGAAGTCGAGTTCGCGAGGCTCGCCGTTCTCATCGAAGAGGTCGGCAGGATTGGGCGCGGCCGCACCGGCAGTCGCGGTCGAATTGGGTTCCAGCTTGCGATCGGCCTTCTTCTTCGCTTTCTCTATCTGTCTCTCGCGCCTGGCACGTTCTCTTTCGCGCTTTTTGAATGTCTGGCTTACGGCCATGGAATAGTCCTCCAATCAAATGAATGTAAAAACGAATCGACGCGCTACCCCGCGGAATCAGGATCTAAACAGCGCCCAATGATCCCGCGGTTTTAGGCTGAGAGGCGCCACGCAGCCGAAGGCGGCCGCAGCTCTTCAATTCAGCCCCCGATTCATTCTAGCCTGCTGCGTAACGTTGCAGTACTTCGCCCGGCAGTCTCACCATCTTTGATCCTGGCATGACGGCAGGCGTTCCCTGTACTACTACAGGTCCTGAACGCTCCTCGGCGGCAAGTTCTCCGTCGACGCGCACCCGCTCAATTTTGAGTCCCAGCGTGCGCTCGATGGCGCGGAAATCAGAGCGGTCCTGATGAGCCACAAACACCGAGGCAGTCCCGGTGGCGCCGATACGACCGGTGCGGCCGACACGGTGGATCAAATCCTCTGCAAGCTGCGGCAATTCGTAATTGATTACGTGTGCGACCGCGTCCACGTGAATCCCCCGTGAAGCTACATCGGTCGCGACAAGAATCGGAACCGCCCCATTCTGGAAATCCGCCAACGCGGCATTGCGCTGCGACTGCGATCGGTCACCATGCAGCATCCCGGCCGCAAGACCTGCTTTGCGGAGCTGACGCGTGAGCCGGTCGGCTCCACGCTTCGTGCGCACGAAGACCAGGCAACGCCCATCCTCCTCGCTCAGCAGCCGCTGCAAGAGAGCTAGCCGCTGGTTGGACGCAACTTCGAAGGCCTGCAGCTTCACGCTCGCGGCAGGTTTCGAGGTGGAACCAAATGCGATGCGCAGCGGATTCTGCACGAAGTCTCCGACGATGTGCGCAACCGCCGGATCAAGCGTCGCCGAGAAACACAGTGTTTGCCGAGTCTTCGGCAGTGTTTCTGCAATCCGTCGGATCGCGGGCAAAAAGCCCATGTCGAGCATGCGATCGGCTTCGTCGAGCACCAGCACTTGGACATCGCCGAGCTTTACCAGCCGGCGGCGGAGGAAATCCTCGAGCCTACCGGGCGTGGCAATTACGAACTGCGCAGTTTTGAGTGCTGCGATCTGCTGACGTTCGGAGGCGCCGCCAATCACCAGAGCCCCCTTGCGCAGCTTTCGGCCGCGCAGTTGATCGAACTGTTGTTCCACCTGAATTGCCAGTTCCCGAGTTGGGACTAATACCAGCGCATGAATCCCTGCGCCGCGAGTCTGGAGCAAGCGTTCCGCTATCGGAATCAGGAATGCGAGCGTCTTTCCCGTTCCAGTCTGAGCTGTGGCGAGTAGGTCTTTGCCGGTCAATGCGGCAGGGATCGCGCTGCTTTGTACGGGAGTTGAGGTATGGAAGTTGTTGGTTGAGAGCTGCTCCTGAACATACTTCGAGATAGGGAGCTCAGAAAATTGTGGAGTCAATATGTCTTCTTTCTTCAGAGTACAGGGTCAAGGGCGGGCACGGAGGCTCCGGCATCCTCGACAATGGACGTTGCGGCTGCCGGTGCTACCGGCAAAGATTGTCCGCTGATGGCTTCAAGAGCCTGGTTAATTGTTAGATGCATGCCAATTGAACTTCGGACCATGGTTCGGGCAGAAGATGAGGCGAGATGACAAAGCTCAAAGCGGTTCGCAACTTTGTCGTTGGCGCGAAACACAAGATCGGAACGCATAAGCGTCTCCTTGCGGCACAACGTGCGCCGGAGGGAGGACCCTCCGGCCTGAAATGTGGTGAGATGCGAATTAAAGGGCGCGAACTTCTTCGGCTTGAAGACCCTTCTGACCCTTGGTCACTTTGAACTCCACGCGCTGGCCTTCGGCCAGACTGCGGAAGCCGTTGGCCTGGATGGCGGAGTGATGAACGAAAACGTCCTCACCGCTCTCTCGCTGGATAAAACCAAAACCCTTGGCATCGTTAAACCACTTCACTGTTCCTTGTTCCATTGATAGATACACTTCTTTCGTTAACTGAATTTACGTTGAATTGATGCGGAAGTTACAACTGGCAGGAACTGCGTTTCAGGCGGGACCGTGCTCAAACGTCCGTGTCGAATTGAACGTGAGACTAGTATAGCACAGGTGCTGATCCCTTCCAAAAACTGCTATTGCAAGGACATCGCGACGATGTTCTGGAAGGATCGCGCAATCCGCCGCTCGAGCGCCGCTCCCTTTTCCGGAAGCATCACTTTGCTGAGGACACCTTCGTTACGTTTATAAAGCAACACCTCGGACCGCTTTGCACGCGTCCGATACAGAGCTAAAACATCATCATTCAAGGCTACGACATGAAACATGGGAACTCTCTCCTCACAAAAAATTTGCTGAACAACTAGCTGCAGACCGTGGGAGCGATCACCGCATTCTGTCTGAGCTTCATGCTGCCAAAGGAGGCTTTCCTGAATCCTTCCTTCGATGGCGCGCCGCGCATTGTGATCGGCATTTGGAGGAGTTCTCTTCTGCATCGATCGAGCGTTGCCATGGCTTGCCAGAGGTCGACTGTTCCACGCATCCTCCTGCCCGGACCGCCAACTACGCGGCTCGAAAAGATGTAGAACGCGGCATGCTGCAAGATCCGAATTGCATCATTGTTGGTCATTGCAGTTTTCATCTCTACGGGGGAGAGGGGCACGGCTGCTGCCATGGAATAAGCCCTTTGCAATCAATGTATTCGACTGTTTTTGGCAGTGAAAGACTGTCTTAATTTTGGACAGTGTTCCAGATTCTGGACAGCGAACCAGGCATCCGCAAGCTCAGGAGTTTGGTGTGAGGCATTCAGGAGCCCTTTGCTGAGCTTCCTTCCGGGACCTCGTCAAGTAAATTATAAAGCGTGGATCTGCTGATTCCCAGAATTTCGGCAGCCCGCAGCTTGTTTCCACCAACCATCTCCAGGACACGACGAGCATGGTTTCGCTCGACCTGCTGCAGTGACATCATTGGGGAGTCGACCTCCGAAGCTTCCCGACGGAGAAGTTCAGAAGGAAGATGGCAGGTGTCGATCATGGGCCCTTCGGACATCATGCACGCATTCCCAATGACGTTCTCCAATTCGCGTATGTTTCCCGGCCAGTAATATCGCGATAGAACGTTCTGCGCGCGCCGGCTAATGCCGCCAATGTTTTTGCCGTATTCAGCGGCAAACTTCTCGACGAAATGCCGCTGCAGCAACGGTAGATCCTCTTTACGTTCAGCAAGCACGGGAAGCTTGATCTCCACGATCGAGAGCCGGTAATACAAGTCTTCGCGAAAACGCTTCTCACGAACTTCCTGTTTCAGATCGCGGTTCGTCGCAGCGACAATCCTCACATCCAGCTTTCGCGCCACAGGCGAACCTACGCGTTGAATCTCGTGTGATTGCAGAACGCGAAGCAGCTTAGCCTGAAGGCTTGGGGAGGTTTCCCCGATCTCGTCCAGAAAGACCGTGCCTCCATTCGCATGCTCAAACAGCCCCAGTTTGTCCTGATTGGCTCCGGTAAAGGCACCTTTGACGTATCCAAACCACTCGCTTTCGGCAAGGCTTTCAGGGACGCCGGCGCAGTTACAAACTACGAACGGACCACGCGCGACCGGCGACATCTGATGCAAGGCCCGCGCCACCAACTCTTTCCCGGTTCCGGAAGGACCGCCGACAAGAACAGTCCGGAAATGCGGAGCAATGCGGCGCAAGGTAGAGAACACCTCGAGCATTCGTGGACTCCGAGCCACCATCCCCTCAAATTTGAAAGATGAGACAAGTTCCCCGTCCAACTGGAAGGTCTCGCGCTTGACTTTCATCTCTTCGATCAACTTGCCCACGCGCGCGCGAAGATCGGCGATGGAAATCGGCTTTGTAAGATAATCGGCGGCTCCCTTTTGAATCGCCTCCACCGCCGAAGAGGTAGAGTAATCACCCGTGAACAGAAACACTTCAATCGCAGAATCAAAATTCACCACCATCTCCAGAAGCTGCATGCCACCGATTTTTGGCATGTTCAGATCAAGGAAAACAATCTGCGGCCGTTTTTGCCTAATGAGATCCAGCCCTACTTCGGGATCTGTCGTGGTCAATACGCGCAGATCCATGTCAGTAAAGACGTCGGTGAGTAAATCAAGGGTTCCCTGCTCATCGTCCACAACGACGACGAGCGGCTGGCGGGCATCTGGCACTGGTTCAGGAACTCCTTCCCTGGGGAAAGCCGCTGGAATCAGCAGTGGCTGCAGTCACCTTCTTGTTGCCAGGACCAAGGCGTGCCAGTTGATAGTAGGGCCTGCACGCGGGCGTTGTCGAGGTGTAACAGTGATGCACAGTTACCAAAATGGAACAGATTTCAATCCTGCGGAGCCGCTGTTCCAAAGTGGCACCCGATTCAAGGAACTACACTCGATGATCCAAGCACCTGATTCAAGACGCTGGCAGATGGCTCTAAGTAGCCGGGTTCTCATCATCACGGGCGCCGGGCTTTCAGCCGACAGCGGGCTCCAGACCTTCCGCGGAACTGGAGGCTTGTGGCGAAGCTACAATCCAACGGCCTTGGCCACGCCCGAAGCCTTTGCGCGCGATCCGAAGCTGGTCTGGGAGTGGTATCAGTGGCGCAGAGAAGAGGCGCGCAAGGCAGAACCAAACGCAGGTCACATGGCCATTGCTCAGCTAGCGGCTCGCAATCAGGACTGCCTCGTCGTCACGCAGAATGTGGATGACCTGCACGAGCGCGCTGGAACTCCAGTGAATCGCCTAGTACACGTTCACGGCGATTTATTCCTGAATCGATGCGTGGATTGCGCCTATTCAGATCGTGAACGTATTGCCTCATCAGAGCTGCCTCCAAAATGCCCACAGTGCGGAAATTCCTTATTGCGTCCAGGCGTCGTCTGGTTCGGAGAATCGCTCAACTCAACAGTGATCGAAAACGTCACAAATTTTCTTCGTCGCACCGAATCCGGTTTGGTGCTCGTAGTCGGCACAACCGCAACTTTTTCGTACATCATCGATTGGGCGCTGCGTGCCAGGCGCGCCGGAGGACTGCTGGTAGAAGTCAATCCTGAAGAGACAGAACTCTCTGCAGCAGCCGATATCGCATATCGCAAACGTGCTGCAGATGTGTTGCCGGCACTGCTGAGCGCCTAAGCTGCTGCCGTACAGTCGCTCAGGAGCCTGGAACCTCAGCAGCCCGGAAGCTGCCCTGATAAACTTCTTAAGAGACCAAAGACGTACTGCATTCTGATGCCTCAACCCAGATCCAAAGCTGACACCATCCTCGCGCAACAAGAACTTAATCCCATGGCCATCTTCGCGCCAATTGTCGGATGGCTCATTCCCGGGGCCGGCCACCTGATCCAGCGACGCTGGGTTCGCGGCCTGTTGCTCATGGTTTCTGTCTTCGCCATGTTCGTTCTTGGCGTGCTGATGGAGGGCAAGGTTTATGGGGTGAATGGCGGCGACTTACTTGACATGCTTGGCTTCGTCGGTGATCTTGGCGCCGGCGGTCTGTATTTTGTGACGCGCTTAATGGATTGGGGTAAGGGTGCTATCCAACTCGCTTCCGCCGACTATGGAACAAAGTTCATCATCGTCGCCGGACTACTCAACGTAATGAGCGCAGTAGACGCGTACGACATCGCTATCGGAAAGAAAGAATAAGCATGCAGCTCTCACATTTCAGTGCAGCGGTCGTCTTCGCTTTCTTCGCCTCGATCGTTTTCGGCATCACCCAACGTACCGCCCCGCGCGAGATGGTTCTCTATGGCGCCAAGTGCTTCGCCTTCTTCGCCGGCGGTACGATCCTCGCCAGCTGGTTAATGTGGGTGATCAAGCACTGAGCACCGGCTCTGTACTCAGCGACAACCAGAAGCGCCGTAGGTTAACAGTTTTATCTTCGCCTCGCTTAATTAGTTGATCGCTGCCAAGAGAAAGGGAGCGCCGGGCGCCTTCGCCCGGCGCTCCGCTGTTGTCGATCCGTCAGCCTTTCGCTTCCTAGTGCAGGATGGTCGTAGCACAGTACGTCGAATCCGAACCGAAGGGTCCGCCGCACTGCCTGGTTTGCTGGAATTGATCTGCCTGACCGAAGTCTTTTCTGGTATCGGCGTAATCCACACCGTAGTGGAGGCCGCTCACGCCCAGCGAATACCACGGATAAATGCAGAACGGACCACCGTAGGCCGAGCAGCTCTTGGCCACCTCGGCCTTGCCTCCCTGATTGCTTACTACTGCCCAGCTCTTGGGAGCCGAGCCGTCACCGAAGGTGACAGCTTTGATCTGGATCGGTGAAAAGCCCGCCCACGGAGAGGCGTCGTATGAATCGCAGATAGTCTGTCCCGGCACGCAGAACTGACCGCCGGTAGTGAAGACCGACGCGTGCCCAATCTCCCAGACGAAGCTGTTAGGCGTATCGGAAACGCCTCCCCATGACAACGCATTCCCAAGCTGCTGACTGTCAAATGACGGCATCAGCGGCCCTCCTTCTGACGGCGAATTAAGAATGATCGTCCCCTTGCGCGCCGTGTTCAAGTCTGTGACTGTAATGTGAAAGCCATCAGCCGCGGGCGTCACAAAAAAATGGATGGTGACGGCATCGCCCGCATGCATCACAAGAGGGTTTCCTGGATTGGCACTATCTTCCAGCATCGCATTGAAGGCTGCAGTTTCATTGAAAATGCCGGCCTTTCCAGTAGGAACGATCTTCCAAACCGGAGAACACGCAGTGTAGGTATTGGGTGCGTAGTTCACTGCAAACGCACCATCACTGAAGCACTTTGCCACCAGCGAGTCAGGATAGAACTGCAATTCAAGAAACGCCTGGCCGAATACGCTTTTGGGATCGTTGACGGTGCCGCCAAACCAGAAGGTCGGGCCCACGTCTGAGACAAGCGATGTTCCATTCATCGGAAGCACCACTGTCCAGGTCAGGTCGCGCGCGGAACCGGGAGCGCTCGATACGGGATCGAGTTCCGGCTCATCGTGCCCACTGCAACCATTCGAATAGTTAACTTCAAATTGATCCTCGATGTATTGCGGAAGATGTGCATAACAACGGGTAACGGTTTGTCCCTGCAGCGGCAGGGAGGCAAAGACTGCAATCGCAGCAAACAACAGCAGGATGCTGGCTCGTTTCATGAGCTCCTCCAGAGAATGAACGTGCCTTACCCGCCTTCACAAGCGAAGCGAAAGCGGCCAGAAAGTTTACCCCAAAAAGTCAGATCGCGGGATTGGTTCTGCGGGTTGGGACGGGCGTGCTTAGCAGCTTAGAGGCTTTAGGAGCTTTTTCGGCACGATTCTCGCCAGCTGGCTAATGTAAATCATCAACCACTAAAGAGGACCAGCCATCGTGACCTTTGCCTTTATACGTCGTGTCCGAAGCCTACCCTGAACACACTCGAAGCGTGTTAGCACCGTGTTTTTGTGTTTTTAACTCTGCCCATACCTGCATTATCATTTTGGCGCTTTAAATAGGAATGGACCCACTAGGACCAGACACGTTCGCCCCCACCTCCTTTCCGGGCAAGAAGGTGGAAATTCCCGGTTTTGCACTTCTTTTCTTCCTGCTCACATTTGGCGTCACGTGGGCGTGTTGGATTCCTATCGTCATTCTTCCCATTCCGGCACACACCGTCAGCCGGGCTGTGCTGCTGTTCATCGGAATCCTCGCACCGGCACTGATGGCTATCGCGCTGACCGCGTGGATGGAAGGTGACAAGGCACTGCGCACATTACTTGCCGGCATGTTTCGATGGGAAGTGGGCGGGCGGTGGTATGTGTTCGCCGTCGGTTACACGCTGAGTATCAAGCTCCTGGTTACGCTGATGTATCGACTCGCCACTGGCGCATGGCCCCGTTTTAGTAACGTGCCGCTGTACATTATTCCATTCGCAATCCTCATCTCCACTCCCGTCCAATCGGGCGAGGAAATCGGATGGCGCGGTTACGCACTTCCCCGCCTGGCCGCATGCCTCGGACTCGGCTGGGCCAGCATCATTCTAGGAATCATCTGGGCCTGCTGGCACCTGCCACTCTTCTTCCTTCCTGAGAGCGACACTTACCATCAGTCCTTCATCGTGTACATCACGCAGGTGACGGCAATCTCAGTTGCGATGGCATGGCTGTGGGAGCGAACAGGCGGTAGCCTTCTGCTTACCATGCTCATGCATGCGGCGATCAACAATACTCAAGACATTGTTCCCGCAGCGGTCCCGGGAGGCACAAAGACATTCGGCTTCAGCGCATCCACACTTTCCTGGCTCGCAACCGCCGTGTTATGGATGTGCGCTGCGTACTTTCTCGTTCGCATGCGAGCAGTAAACGCAACCCGCAACCCTGCCGTATGATTCCAAACTGCCCATGAAAAGCGTCGACGAAGAATGGCGTGAGTTCACTGAACAGTACGCGCAAATGAGCGAAATCGGCCTCGAGGCATTGGCCGACGAGGCATACGACCTAACGGATATGGCGCGAGAATTGCTCCGCGCCGAGATTGCGCGACGCGGGCTGCACTTGCATCTTCGCGACCAGCCTGCTCCGCCCGACACTTCCGCGGACATGGAGCGAGCGGCCAACTTTGATTCTTCCGAATTGGATCTGGTGAACGTAGCCAGGATCTTCGACTTGGAAGATGCAGCTTGGTACAAAAACGTGCTTAACAACGCCGGGATCCCGTCCTATTTTGGTCCAGACAACGTGGAAAGTGTCGAAGCACTCAAGGCAGCCTTTGAGGCCGAGAAGAGAGCGTCGAACAAACGAGGCTACGAGGCGGGAATCGAGTGCAAGGTGCCGAGCGATTACCAGCAGCCGGCGTATCAGGCTTTCGCTCAAGCTCCGCACCGGCCCAATCCCGAGATAAATGCGGATGCTGAGGCGGAGGCGGACTACCTCGCCGTCTGTCCTCGCTGCCATTCTCCCGAAATCGTGTTCCAGGGTCTTGAGACCAAAGCAGGCGGCGAATCAGATGTTGATTCAAAGTATCTCTGGAGCTGCGACCCGTGCGGTTACCAGTGGCAGGATGACGGAGTTGAACAACAGGGAAGCGCTGCGAGCTAACCTTCTGTTGGCCCTTCCGTGCTCATCCTACTGCACTACAATTTCTCGGCCATGCTCAACAAGATTGCCATTGTCATCGGCATAGGCTTGACGACCCTTGCCCAAATAGAGGCCCAAACTCAGCCACAATCGCAACCGACTCAGTCACAAGTTGCGCAGCCCCAGATGCCGGCGTTCACTCTCAAGCCAATCAGTAAAGGCGTTTATGCAGCCATTTCGGCGCGCGCGGGCGGCAATACCGGATTCATCATCGGCGACAACTGCGTGCTGGTGGTCGATACCTTCATCAGCCAAGCGCCGGCGCGCGATCTGCTCACGGAGATTCGCAAGGTCACGAATCTCCCTGTGAAGTACGTGGTCAACACCCACTACCACCTCGATCACGTCGCCGGGAACGCCATCTTCACGGAAGCGGGAGCAACAGTAATCGCGCATCGCAACGAGCGCGCCTGGGTACGCACCGAAAATCTAAAGTTTTTCCAGCAGAATGGTGCAACGCCAACAGCCGAACAGCGCGCACAAGTCGCCGCACTCGTCGAGCCGCAGATTACTTATGACCATATTCTTGAAGTGAATCTTGGCTCTCGCCTAGTGCGAGTTGTCTATTTGCCCGGACACACCGGCGGCGATTCAGTGGTCTACATTCCCGATGCAAATGTGGTATTCGCCGGCGATCTCGCCTGGAACCAGCGCATTCCCAATTTGATCGACGCCACCATGTCAGCGTGGGTCGAAACCCTCGACAGAATGGTGGCTGCACATCCGAATGCCACATTCATTCCTGGGCACGGGGACGTAGCCACGCCGCAAGACCTCAAGACGTTCCGCGATTATCTGGCGACATTGCGAGCAAGCGTTCAGAAGGCGCAAGCGGCAGGACAAACCGGCGACACCCTGACCCAAGCCGTCCTCGCCAGTCTCAAGCCGAAGTATGGCGCATGGCCCGGTTTCGAACGTCTTGGTCCGCTCAACGTCCAGCAAACTGCTGCGGAGCTCGCCGGAACCAAGAAGATACCGCAAGCCGAGTGATGCCAGAATTTACGCCGATCCATGTCCCATTCCAGCATCGCCAATTTCGTGGACTGCAAGAATGTCGCCTTCGGCGCTAGTCTCGTCCACCGATAATGTTTTCCGACTCGCTACAGGCGATAACCGACCAGCGTTCCCGGCGTAGTTTGCAGGAAGAGCATGTCGGCGATGTCGTCGACTGCGTATGCAGGCTCCTTCTCTTTGCCGAGATTCACTTGCGCTTTGGGTTTTGCAGTGGCTTTGTCGATCTGCAACAGAACGTTGCCGTGTCCATCGGGCGCGCGGGTCAGCATGAACATGAATCCGGGTAGGTCGAGTGAGGCTTTAAAGCGCTTCGTCGCCATGGCTGCTGACTGTTTGGAATAGCCTTCAAGCTGCTTGCCGCCTTGCGTGTATGCCGCGGCGAGCTGGCTGGCGGCTCGTTGCGTTCCCGGATCGTTCGCCTGTTGCGACGCTTGTGCGAAAGCATCACCGTACGCAGATGCGGCTGCGCCATAGAGTCCGGCACGAACGGCGTTGAGCGCATAGAGCGCACGAAGAAGTCCCGGAAGCTGCGGCGCCGGGTAATAGACCTGCTGCTTGATCTGTCCGTCGCGCGCGACAATCACTAGGTTCTGCGAAGAGGTGAGCACGATTCCTTCCGGCCGAATTTCCATTGCGGTCGGATCCTCGCCGCCTTGAAGCTTGATTTCACTCCCTAACGCGCGGAAGGTTCCGGCTTCGCGGTCGACTGCGTACAGGCGGTGGTCGCGGTTGGCGAAGACGTAGAGCGTTTTCCCTTCTGCCGCATGATGCAGGTAGTAACGCGCCGCCTTGTAGTCGCTCGAGCTCAGCGGCTTGCCGCTTTCGATTGCGTCCTTGAATCGCGGCTCGCCGCTTTCGAGATCAATGACGTTGACTTCAGCATTGATCGTGGCGTCGGGACGCGACACATACAACAGTCCTGCCGGCGTGAGCTCTGCATAGTCGAGCTGCCCTTTGATCTTGGCATCTTTCTTGAGCCGCAGGGACGCGCTGGCGACCTCGAGCACGTTCACGAAGGTGCGCGACTCGGCGTCGACAGCGAGCACCACCGCATTCCCGGCGATCATGGCGTCAATCACGGTGCCGTGCATCCGGATCGGCTTCGGCGCAATGGTTGTTCCGTCTTCATAACGAGCCACGTTCAGGCCGGTTTGCACAACGCCGTTTACGATGCGAACGTTGCCCGTCGCCTCATTTTGCGGCGGTGCTTCGGGGAGCATCACGATCCCGGCAGGATGCTGCACGATGTCGCGAATGCGGCCGTCGACTTTGGCAGGTTTAGCCCAAAGCGCCTGGCCATCTGCCAGGTTGTAGGCCATGAGGCTATCGTCGAAGCTCACGTAGATGCGATTGGATTTTTCCAGCGACGGATAGAGGCGCACATGTCGAGCGGGACCGCCCATGCGCGGTGTGGGAAGCGTTGCGGACCACTTCACTGCGCCGGTGCGTGCATCTAATGCCCGCAGTCCCATCAACGTGTAGACGACAATCATGTCGGGTCCGGCCTGCAGGACCTCGAGTTCCGTTCCGCCTGCAGCGATCTGCGTGAGTCCTTGCATCAGCGCGCCAAATCCTCTCCGCTTGGGCTCGCTCGGCGTAAACAAAGAATCATTCACCCACAGCTGCTGCCCGCTGGCCAGATCAAAGAGCCCCACAACCGCTGGTCCGGCCGCGCGGGTTCCATGCACGAGGAGCGTTCCACTTTGGGGGAGGACGCGCCGCGTGGCTACCTGCGTAAGATCCAGCTTCCGCGAATCGAAGATCCCGGCGCCGGTGACTGGATCAAAGATCATCAGCAGCCCTTGCCGCTTCGCCTCCATGAGAAGTGAGCCCTCAACCGGCTGGATGCTGTCTGCTGCAAAGCCACCCAGTTCGGGCTTGTCCCAGGCGACTCGGCCACGGTCGATGTCGACGCCCGCGAGTGTGCTGTCGGTGGAGACCAGGAGAGCGCCTGCCGGCGTGATCTGCTGCCAGTGAATGTCGCCATTCACCTTCACCGTCCAGGCGGCCGTTGCTGCTGAAGCAGCCGTAGTCTGCGCGTACGCGTTCGCGGCGAATGCGATAGTAAGAAACAACAGCAGGACCGTACGGTGCCTATGACCTGGGAAGAAGGCCGTCATAGCAATCTCCTGTGGAAACAAATTGTCGAAGGGAGGACCAACGCTTATATTCCTCGATGTCGAATCGGGAAGCAAAACACCAACAGACATGTCCTGCCAGAAAGTGGGACTTCTTCCATTCCTAATTCATTGCCTGGTGCTTTTTCTCATCCGACAACCGAAGCCATATGGAATGGTATTCAGGCGGTTGCAATTGGAAGAATGTTAATTGTCTCCGGCATAATTGGTCCTCAATCGACCGGGATCTCTCAACTGCTACAATTTCGCGCGCAACTCAGGGTCATTATCAGATCACAAGCTTGGAGCCAATTAAGCATGCGTTTCAAATCGCGGTGGCTGCGCCCTTTCAGCTTTCTAGCAATTATCTTCGTAACTTTTCTCACGATTTCAGCGCAGCAGAGAACCCCTCCAGATCCAGAGTTAGTGAACAAGAGAGAGACCACGGAACGACAGCTCGAGTCCATTGCCATTATCGAGCGCAAGCTGATGGTGCCGATGCGCGATGGAAAGCGCATGGCCGCCGACGTGTATCGTCCAAAAGATAACTCAAAGAAGTACGCAACGATCTTTGTCCGCACGCCATACAACTTCAACTTTTGGGATGTAAAGAACGGAATTCCTGCAGATATGACGGCTCCGCTGGAGGCGGTGAGGCGCGGATATGCCTTTGTGGAGATGAACGAGCGCGGTCATTTCTTCTCCGAAGGAAATTACGACATTCTCGGACCACCGCGAAGCGATGGCGATGACGCATTTACCTGGATGAGCTCGCAAACCTGGTCCAACGGGAAGGTTGGAACCATCGGATGTTCGTCGACGGCGGAGTGGCAGTTAGGAGTGGCCGCCATGGCGAATCCTGCTTATGCAGCGATGATCCCCATGGGATTCGGAGCAGGTGTTGGCCGCGTGAAGCCGTACTACGAACAGGGCAATTGGTTCCGCGGCGGAGCTGTGCAGATGCTGTTCATCGCCTGGCTTTACGGAGAGCAGAACCAGGTGCGTCCGATGTTTTCCCTCAATGCTTCACAGGAAGACTTGATCCGCGTCTCGAAGAGTTTCGATTTGGCCCAGCAACTGCCGACAGTGGATTGGTCGAAGGGATTGCGTCATCTTCCCGAAATGGACATCATCAAAGCAGCCGACGGCCCACATGGCATCTTTGCCGATGACATGCCGGTACCGACGGGTGGGGCAATGATCAAGCGAACGCCGAACGATCCTGCATGGTACAAGGGTGGGCTCTGGCACGATGATATGCCCGTCAACGTTCCCGGCCTGTGGTTCATGTCCTGGTACGACGTGTCAGTCGGGCCAAACTTGGCTGCATATAACCATGTGCGCAAGACCGCCAGGCCCGAGATCGGCAATCAACAATATGCTGTGATAGCTCCTACGCTGCACTGCGGATACAGGCGAGCGACGGAAGACACAGTAGTCGGGGAGCGCAGCATGGGTGACGCTCGCCTCGATTATGACGCGCTGACCTACGGATGGTTCGATCACTTCCTGAAAGGGGAAGACAATCACATCCTCGAGAAGCTGCCAAAGGTCCGCTATTTCACTATGGGAATCAACAGGTGGCAGACCTCCGACACGTGGCCTCCGCACGGGGCTGAGTCTTTAACGTTCTATTTGTCGAGCGCAGGTCACGCCAACACTCTCGATGGCGATGGCGTTCTACTAAGCGTACCCTCCACTCAAGACAAGCCTGACAGCTTTATCTACGATCCGATGAGTCCCGTGCCTTCTTATGGAGGAAATGTTTGCTGTACGGGAAATGCTGTGAGTGGAGGCGCCTTCGATCAACGGGGAATGGAAGCTCGTAACGACATCCTGGTGTACACCACCGAACAGTTCAAGCAAGGAACCGAAGTGAGCGGACCGCTCGATGTGACACTCTATGTCTCGTCGGACGCGAAGGATACCGATTTCACCGTGAAGGTCATTGATGTTTATGCGGATGGAGCTGCATATAACCTCGACGAGAGCATCCAGCGAGCGCGTTATCGCGAGGGATATGAGAAGCCTCCCGTGTGGATGGAACGAGGCAAGGTGTATAAGCTCGCGTTCCAACCTCTCACGACCAGCAATTACTTTCTTGCCGGCCATCGCCTGCGAATTGAGGTTTCAAGCAGTAACTTCCCGCGCTTCGATCGCAACCTGAATACCGGAGGGAACAATTACGACGAAACTAAAGGCGTGGTCGCGCACAATGTTTTGCATCATTCCCGAGAATATCCATCGCAGATCACAATCTCAGTGGTGCGAGGAAGGACGGGGACTTCGGGTAGATAAAATTGGTCGGGTGAGCTTTTACAAAAAATCGGGACAGCGCACACGCTGTCCCGTTATCTCGTTCTGATGGTTAGCGACGGCTGTAGTACCGGCTGCTGTGTCTGTTGTTACTCTGGAAGCCTGAAGGATACGGATATCCGCCATTGTCGTATGGGCCGTTGTATCCGCCATTCCCGTCGTATCCGCCATTACCGCCATTGCCGTAGTAGCCGCCGTTATCCCCATAGTACGGCGCACCGTCGCCGTAACCGTTATAGCCGTACTGGTTGTAGTACTCGCCTTGACGCCGGCGCTTGTCGATGGCGTACCCGGCAGATGCGCCCGCAGCGGCGCCAACCCACGTACCGGTCGAGCCGCCTACTTTGTGTCCGATATACGCTCCAGCCGCGGTTGATCCTCCGATGATGGCAATGCTCTTCCAAGTGTCGGAACTCTGGGCTTGAGCGGGCTGCATCGCCCCCAGGGTGACAGCCGCAATGATCGCTAAAGCGATGAAACGGCTGCTCTTAATGGCCCGAGCCGCGAGTTTCGTGAATCTTTCCGAGATACTGGTGTAGGTCATGCCCCTCTCCTCAACTCGATGAACCCCCGGCTGGTCCCAATGTTGCGGAGATATTGCGTCGAGTAAAGAAATGTGAATCAGCATCTCTCAGCCACTTCGGTCGCCTGGATAGTGTGGAAGAGCGAGAGATAACCAGTGAATGCATTTCACCGGCGTCGCGCGTCTTCAAACAAGCTCGATCCTGGCACTGTGGCCGGAAGCTGTGCCGAGCTTGCGGTCGCGCGTGAGAAGCGGAGCATTTAGGAGTTCCGCCAATGCGACATACACGGCATCGTAGGACGTCAGATTGTGGCGAAGCTGCCAAACGCGCGGCAAGAAGGGCCTGTGCGGATGCCGCATCACACGGGCATCCACTAGGTCTTGCAAAGCTGATTCAGCCCGCAACGGGGAAATTGTCCCGTTGCCAGCCAATTTGCGCAGCACTTGAGCAACTTCAAGATCTAGCAAGTGTGGAGCGTGCACGTTCTGAGGTCGAGCAAAGATGCGCTTCTCGATTTTCAGGCCCTCAGGTGTGCGTAGAAGCCAATCGAGCGCCGCAGAGGCGTCTAGAACGATCACCGAGAGTCGCGCTCTTCACGAACTGCGCGAGCTGTATCGAGTTGCGCGGTGACGGCTTCGCGATGACGGAGCCTTTCTCTAAGCTCTGTCCATGTGGGCCGGTCGGCGATTTCCCGGATTTCGCCCAACAGATAGTCGGAAAGAGACATGCCCAAACTCGCAGCACGGGACTTTAGTGACCGATGCAGGACTTCCGGAACATTTCGCAACTGAATCATCTTGGACATGTGAAAAGCATACTTTCATGTGACGCACATGTCAACCGGAACTACTCCGCATTTGTCTTGCTGCCTCATAATGGAATATTCCCGTGCTTCTTCGGCGGGTTTTTCTCGCGCTTGGTGTCGAGCATCTCCAGGGCATCGATGAGCCTTTTGCGGGTTTCGCGTGGACGGATTACGGCATCGATATATCCGCGTTCGGCCGCGACGTAGGGATTGGCGAAGCGCTCGCGGAACTCTTCGATCTTTTTATTGCGCTCGCGTTCGAGAATCTCGACGCGTTCGGCTTCCGTCTTCCCCATTTGGGCCGCGCGTTCCAGCTCACGCTTGTACACAATATTCACCGCGCCTTCGGGACCCATGACTGCGATCTCGGCGGTTGGCCAGGCGTAGTTGACGTCGGTGCGGATGTGCTTTGACGACATAACGCAGTACGCTCCGCCGTAGGCCTTGCGCGTAATGACTGTCATTTTGGGAACGGTGGCTTCGGCGAACGCGTAGAGGAGCTTTGCTCCATGCCGGATAATGCCGCCGTACTCCTGTTGCGTACCGGGGAGGAACCCGGGAACGTCTTCGAAAGTGACAAGCGGAATGTTGAAGGCATCGCAAAAGCGCACAAAGCGCGCTCCCTTGTCGGATGCGTTGATGTCCAGCACGCCGGCTAGAAATGCAGGCTGGTTCGCAACGATTCCCACCGATCTGCCATTCAGGCGCGCGAATCCGACAACCAGATTTTTCGCAAACAGCTCCTGCACTTCGAAGAAGTAGCCATCATCAACCACGCGGGCGATTACGTCTTTGATGTCATAGGGCAGATTCGATTGCGGGGGAACGATGGTGTCGAGCTCCGCGTCGCCGCGATCGCCAGGGTCGGTGGTCGCGCGGCGCGGTGCATCGTCAATATTGTTCGACGGGATGAATGTCATCAGCTCGCGAATCATCGAGAGGCATTCGGCGTCATCGTGCGCGAGAAAATGCGCGACTCCCGAGGTCTCGTTATGCGTGGCGCCGCCGCCGAGCTGGTCTTTCGTGACTTCTTCATGCGTGACCGTCTTGATCACATCGGGACCGGTGACAAACATATAGGAGGTCTTATCGATCATGAAGATGAAATCTGTAATGGCCGGTGAGTAAACCGCGCCACCGGCGCAGGGGCCCATAATCGCGGAAATTTGTGGAATCACTCCGCTGGCGAGCGTGTTGCGCAGAAATATGTCGGCATAGCCTGCCAGCGACATCACTCCTTCCTGAATGCGCGCGCCACCGGAATCGTTGAGTCCAATCATGGGAGCCCCAACGCGCATTGCCATCTCCATGATCTTCACGATTTTGCCCGCGTTGGCTTCCGAGAGCGAACCTCCGAACACGGTGAAGTCCTGCGCGAAGACGAAGACGAGGCGGCCTTCGATGCGTCCGTAGCCAGTAACAAAGCCGTCGCCGAGCACCTTCTGCTGGTCCATACCGAAGTCGGTGGCGCGATGCGTTACGAAACGATCGGTCTCCTCAAACGTGCCTTCATCCAGCAGAAAATTGATGCGCTCGCGCGCCGACAGCTTGCCTTCTTTGTGCTGGCGCTCGCGCCTCTCCTTCCCTCCACCTGCTTCGGCGGCTGCTTCGCGCCGCTTCAGGTCATCGAGCTTTTGTTCGAGGTTCATGCTTTCGTTGCTGTCAGTCCGAAGGAGCGGCGCCCTTTGCCGCGAGAGAGGAATCCCTATCTATGCCGATAAACTTGTGATTCACCATTGTTCTTTTCAGACTTCTGCAAGATACAGCATCTCGGGCGAAAATAGGATTCCTCACTGTCAGCAACCGGCGGTTCGGATGACAACAGAAATCTAAACTCTTGCCCAATGCCCTTGCTCGACTTCCTTCAGCGGCAAATCTGAGTATTGACGTGCTTCGACCATGGCCAGAGCCTGCGAACGACTGCTGTGAAGCGTGGGGATGGCCTTGAGCAATCCCCGTGTGTACTCGTGCGCGGCGGCTGTGAAGATTTGTCTGGCGCTACCGCTCTCGACGACCTGCCCGCGATACATTACGGCAATTCGATCCACAACCTGAGAAACCACTCCCAGATCGTGGGAGATGAAGAGCATCGAGAGTCCAAATTTTTCGCGAAGCCGCGCCAGTAGCTCGAGGATCTGCGCCTGCACGGTCACGTCGAGAGCCGTAGTCGGCTCGTCGGCGATCAGCAATTGCGGGCGATTCGCGATGGCCATAGCGATCATTACACGCTGCCGCTGCCCGCCGGAGAGTTGATGCGGATAATCACGCGCTCTGCTTGCGGCATTCGGAATCGCAACTTCGTCGAGCGCTGCCACGGCGCGCGTCCAGGCTTCCTTACCGCTGACGTTGTCATGCGCGAGAATGGCTTCGGCTACTTGATCGCCTACGCGCATCAGCGGATTCAGGGCTGTCATCGGCTCTTGGAAGATCATGCTGATTGCCCGTCCACGGAGCTGGCGCATCCGCTCCGGTATTGCTGGGAGCAGGTCTTCTCCAGCGAAACGGATTGTCCCGCCAATCCGAGCCTGAGGAGGCAGCAGTCGCATGATGGCGAGGGATGTAACCGATTTTCCGCTGCCGGACTCGCCTACTAATCCGAGGGACTCGCCGGTCGCGATCGAAAAGCTCAGGTCGCGCACGGCCGCGATTGAGCCAAAGGTGACGTCGAGATGCACAATCTCGAGGAGCAGCGTAGACATGCTCTGCTTTCATACCACACGAACGCTCCGGTCACCCAGTTCATCCCGGCAGCTATAATTCCTCGTTTTCAGACGCTTCGGAAGGGGCTTCACAAGAATGCTCGATCGCAGACGTTTTCTCGCAGTCTGTTCGCAATTGGGACTCACTTCAACTTTGTTTCCGGGTGTGCTTTGGGGCATGGCCGAACCGCAGGGCAAAGTCACCAAAGAGATGATCGGCAGCGCCGCCCAGATCGCCGACGTCCCTATTCCCGACGATCTCCGCGATGCGATGCTGGAGAGCCTGGATCAAAACAGGAAGAACTACGAAGACATTTACAAGCTGCACATCGCGAACTCGGTAGCGCCGGCGTATGTATTCGATCCCGTGCTCCCCGGCATGAAGTTCGAGACGATGAAACGCCCCCTGCGCATCTCTGCCGCTCCGGCGCTGAACGTCAGCGGCGCTCCGAAGAATATTGAGGATGTTGCCTTCTACAGTGTCCGCCAGCTTGCGGAATTAGTCAGAACACGAAAAGTCTCTTCTGCGGCGCTCACGGATATGTATCTCGAACGCCTGAAGAAATACGATCCGATGCTGAAATTCGTAATTACGCGCACGGAAGATCGTGCTCATGCGAAGGCGCAGGAAGCGGATCGGGAGATCGCAGCCGGCAAATACCGTGGTCCGCTGCACGGAATTCCATGGGGCGCAAAGGACCTGCTGGCGGTGAAGGGTTATCGCACGACATGGGGCGCAGGCGGATTTGAGCAGCAGAACATTGATGAAGACGCCGCCGTCGTGAAGCGTCTGGACGCCGCCGGCGCGGTGCTCCTCGCGAAACTCACGCTCGGCGCTCTGGCGCAGGGCGACAAATGGTTCGGCGGCATGACGCGTAATCCATGGAATCCACATCAGGGTTCCAGTGGATCTTCCGCCGGATCAGCTTCCGCCACTGCCGCAGGTTGCGTCGCATTCGCTATCGGATCAGAGACACTCGGCTCGATTTCCTCTCCGTCCACGCGATGCGGCACTACGGGACTGCGTCCAACCTTCGGCCTCGTGCCGCGCACAGGAGCCATGGCGCTCTCTTGGACGATGGATAAGCTCGGTCCTATCTGTCGAAGCGTCGAAGACACTGCGCTGGTACTGCACGCAATCTATGGTCCTGATGGAAGCGACCGTACCGTTCACGACGTCGCGTTCAATTGGGACGTAAATCTCGACTGGCGCAAGCTGCGCGTCGGCTACTTCAAGGACGAGTTCGAATTCAAACCTCCAGCGGAACCTCCTGCCGAGACAGGTCCCGTTACTCCGGAAGAAGAGAAGAAGCGCGAGGAGCGAGCGCGCACGCGCGAACGTAGCCAAGCTATGCGTAAGTACGATCAGCAGTTCACTGAGGCGGCGATCGCGAAATTGCAGGGCATGGGTGTGAAACTGATTCCGGTCGAACTGCCGAAGATTCCTTACGGCGCGATGCGCTCGCTGCTCCTCGCCGAAGCTGCGGCAGCATTCGATGACCTGACGCGCGCAGGACGCGACAAACTGCTCACTGAACAATCCCCAAATGACTGGCCTAACTCATTTCGTGTTGCGCGCCTCACGCCGGCGGTCGAGTATATCCAGGCAAATCGTGCACGCATGCAGGCCATGGAGATGTGGAGGAAGCTGTTCGAACAACTCGACGTAATTGTCGCACCGACTTTCAGCCAACAACTCGTGGCGACGAATCTCACGGGACATCCTGCCGTCATTATCCCCAATGGATTTCGCGGCCCGGATGCACCGAAACCGCCTCGGAAGGACAACGGCATCGACGATGGCGACGGAGGACCTGGCACGCCAGTGAGTCTCACCTTTCTGGGGCCGCTGTATGGGGAAGCGAAATTGCTGGCGTTTGCAAAGGCCTATCAGGACGCGACGGGTTTTCACTTGAAGCATCCCGACCTGGACGCAGCCATGGCTGAGCTCAAGCTCTAGATCGTCGTAGCTCGAAGGGCGGCAGAATTACTCGCGCAGCGCCTTCTCAATGGCAAGCTTCTCCTGCAGCAGCGCAGTAAGAGCGCCGGCATCATTCTTTCGCTCCGCTTCCGCGATATTCGTGTTCAACTCGCGCTTGCGACGCTCCATCTTCCTCCGGCGCAGCGCCTCGATCGCGGACTCAACAAGCTCTTGGGTCATCTCGTCTGATTCCCGCATGAGTATTTGCGCGAGCAGCCGCTGATCGGATTCGGAGCCAGTAGAACCTTCCAACGGAGAGAGTAGCGATTCCAGCAGAGTCTGCGCTGGGAGGCCTTCGATGAGCTCTTGGGCCGCTAGCACATCAACGGCTGCGTGCCGCAACTCATACAATTCCGGCGCTCCCGGCGCTAGTAAACGCACAATAATCTTCTCCGCCTCGCTGATCTGCGGATCGCCAGGGGGCTTGATAGCCACGCCGCGATTTGTCGCTGCATGGCGAAGCTCCTGGCGTAGCAGAGCGGAATCGATTCCCAGTCGCTGCGCAACATCGTTCGCAAGTTCATCGCGGACGATCGCCTGCGGCACACGCCTGATATATGGAAGCAGATAGTTCACTGCTTTTGCCTTGCCCTCAGGAGTCCTCACAGGGAAGGTGTTGATCGCGCGCCCGATGAGATACGGGAAGTACTTTGGCGAGTGCATCAGCGCTTCGGCATAAGACTTTGCCCCTTTGCGGCGGATAAACAAATCAGGATCGAAGCCGGGTTCGAGCGTGAGCACCTTAATGTCGAACTCTTCTTCAATCAACATGGATAACGACCGCTCGGTGGCCGCGGCACCGGCCGTGTCGGGATCGAAGTTGACGACCACCTGTTTTGTGAATCGGCTCAGGAGCCGGACCTGCGCTTCTGAAAATGCTGTTCCCGAACTGGCAATTACATTCTGGAATCCGGCCGTGAAGACCGAAATGCAATCTACGTTGCCTTCAACCAGAATCGCGTATCCAAGGTGACGAATCGCGTCTTTAGCTTTGTCCAGGTTAAAGAGCACGCGCCCCTTGGAGTAGACCGGTGTCTCGGGTGAATTCAGATACTTGGGGCCGGACTTTTCATTCGTGTCGAGTGTGCGGCCGGTAAAGGCAATAACTTTCCCCTGCTCGTTGCAAATCGGGAACATCACCCGGTTACGAAACTTGGAGTACAGCGGACTGGGGCTTGCAGGCGAAGACGCTGTGGTCTGTGTCTGGTTGTGGCTTTGCGTCTCATCCAGCTTCCACGACATGAGTCCCGAGAGCTTCAAAAACTCTTCATCAGCCATACCACGAAGGCGATCGCGCAACAGGAATCCCGAATCGGGAGCATAGCCAATACGAAAACGGCGAAGCGTCTCTTCGCTCAGGCCGCGATCTGCCAGGTACTCACGAGCGCGGGCACCTTCCGGACGGCGCAACTGCTCTTCAAAAAACGCACAGGTCTTCTCATGCATATCGAGCAGCACGCCGCGTTGTTTGGCCTCGAGCGCCTCACCCGGTCCTGAATACGTCTGGCGGGGCACCGGGATGTCCATCTTCTCGGCTACGCGCCGCACCGCTTCCGGAAATGTAATGTTCTCGATCTTCTGAACGAAGGTGTAGATGTCGCCACTCACACCACAGCCGAAGCAGTGAAAGAACTGCCGGGTGGCATGCACGGAGAACGAAGGAGACTTCTCTTTGTGGAACGGACAGAGGCCGGTGAAGTTCTGCGCGCCGGCTTTCTTCAGGGGAATGTAGTCCCCAATGATGCGAACGATGTCCGCCTGCTGCTTCAGATCCTGGGAGAATGTGCTTGCTGTGGCCACTGAACAAAAGTCAATTGTCGCGGAGTCGCACGATCACAGGGTACAAGAAAGAAGAGCTGGCTCTGTGAGTAAGCTGTGGGAAAGCCGCTTTGCGGTGGGAAACCGGGCTAGAACCTCTCCATAATCAACATGTGAGGCGCGGCCACCCCGGATCAGCCCAATGTACCGAACTTAGGTCGGTTACTTTTGTTCATGTTTACCCAACGCACTTGCATGTACTATCGGCCGGCGTAAAAGCATGCCACCATGAGCCGATTATGTTTCGAAAAGTTCTTTCGCCTCTTGTCCTTTGCCTGCTGGCTGCGCTGAGCGAGCACGGCTTTGCCCAATACTCTCTGACCTGTGCCTCGGAAGATGGTCGCCGGCATTATTGCGCGGCCGATACGCGCGCAGGCGTCAGCCTGCAGCGGCAGCGCAGCAAGTCAGTATGCACTCAGGGTACGACTTGGGGATTCGATCAAAACGGGGTTTGGGTCGACCGCGGATGCCGCGCGGATTTTCTCGTCAATACTCCCTCATCAGTCCGCGATCACGATCGGGATGGGGATCGAGATCACGACCGTGACAGAGATCGGGATCGCGACCGAGATCAGGATCGCTACCGAGATCAGGATCGCTACCGCAATGATTGGCGGCGCCCTGACGAAACCATGCAGCTTACGTGCTCTTCGAATGATGGTGAACGACACTACTGCGAGAGCGACATTCAGGGTAAGGTCACGATGACCAGGCAACGCAGCGGCTCTCCCTGCCGTGAGGGTTACAGCTGGGACTATGACCGTCGTGGTCTGTGGGTTGACCATGGATGCCGGGCTGACTTCCAACTGACTGGCCGCCGCACAACCTTCGCCGGTGGTGGAGGATCTCCCGCCTATGTAGGCACGATGCGATGCTCCTCTGATGTCGGCACACGCCAGGGCTGTCCAGTCGATACCCGAGGTGGAGTCAAGCTGGTTCGGCAAATCAGCGAATCATCATGTCGACTCGGTTATAGCTGGGGTTATGACCGGGAAGGCGTCTGGGTGGATCATGGATGCCGCGGCGAGTTCGAGGTTGGAATCCGCCGATAACTCGCGTCCTCTCACAATTTCATGCGGAGACTGACGCCTGGTCTCCGCAACCTCTTCCGATCCGAATCACATTTGCTCAGAACGGATCGCCTTCGCGTTCCTAAGGCGCAGGCCTTCCACTCCGAAATCTTTACATTCTGTAGACATTTCGGTGACAAACCGAATTTTGAGTGCGGCTATGGTGATAGGCAGTTCAGGGGAGTCCTCTTCACATGCAGCCACTCAAAATCACTCGATTCGATGTTTCCGGTGTTTCCGAACAGAGGAACCTGGGCGCCGTTCTGACCAACCGCGCGGACGATCGGACGTTCGCTCAAAACTTTGCTCCATCTGACAAATCTAAGCAGTTGCGTCAAGGCAACCCAGATGCCACATCGCTGGTCAGAATTGTGTGTAAGGGCAGACTCGTATCACTGCCCGCCTCGGACATCGAATTCATCAAATCTGCAGCTAACTACATCGAAATACATGCCGCTGGATTGAGTTATCGGGTTCGCTCCACGCTGAAACAGTTCCACAATCGCCTCAGCCCGGCAAATTTCGTGAAGATCCATCGCTGCACGATCGTGAACCTTAATTACGTAAAGAACTGCCGCCCCATCCGGCGCGGCGACAGCCTGCTCACGCTGCGCATCGGAAGAGAGTTGATCGTTAGCCGCAAGCACAAGGAGGCTCAGAACTCTTTGCGAGCCCTCGCTTAGAGGTTTGCCAGATACTGATACCCACGCGCCGCTAATGCGGGTCGTAGGTAGAGCTCGCAGCCGGGTCATACTCGCGACCGTATTTATTCTTGTGCTGCGCCAGTTTCTCGATCGAAGGCACTTGAATCACCCCGAGCTGGACCGGCTCATCTGAAACTGTAATGCGACGAGAGAGTTTTCCCATCTCATCGCTGCTCAATCCCTCTGCCCAGATCTGCAGGAGATATTCCCCGGGCTTAACCTTGGCAATTCTCACTGAGCCTGAATTCTCCGCCAGCGAGTAGTACGGGGTATCGAGGGAAATGACGATGGCGTTCATCTGTGGATGAATGTTGCAGAAAATGTAGCTCACCCCAGGACGATCAAACTTCACCGAGCGGCTAGTCCCGGATTCATAAAGCCCGAGATCGAATCTCTTTCCTTCGAACAAAGAAAATACATTATGAAAAAATGGATCCCGATTCGGGAACTCGACCGTCGACCCTGGAGGAATGACGAGCAGGTGCGGAGAAAAAGTCTTGTTCTTTTGCCTGAGCACTGTATGGATCGGCGGTTGTTTCAGGGATGCAGCCTGCGCTCCGTTCAGCGGCGTTAACGAAATCACTATCCCTGACGTGTCCTCATTCTTGTCCGATCCGACCTGCACCCTTCCTATAACATCGGCGGCTTCAAGACGAGCCGACGACGAGGCGCAGGTTGCAAGCACAAGAACAAGAACGAAGACTTTGCTTCGAATCATGTAAATCAGAACAGCAGCCCTATCCCCATGCCGATATTCTCCACGGATGCCGTTTCTTGCCCTGGTCTCGACGCGGCAATATGACGATACTCGAGCGAGAAGAGCAGGTCTGAACGCGGTCTGTAAATCAAGCTGGCCATCGCGCTTCGATTGCGCCCGAGTCTTGGATAAAAAAGGCTCTGTACTGCCGTGACGGACCGCAGTTCATTTGAAAACGGATTGTCCAGACCAAAGCCGCCGTTGAACTGTACGACCGGGCTCGCCTGATAGCTTGCCTGCGCCCATCCCCCAATCGTGTCTAATCCACGGACAATTGCCAATCTGTTTTGCAGAGCATCGGTTGAAAGAACACTCGTTCCTGAGCCTCCGCCGAAACCTCCGAGGGCACGTCCGCGATAGAACTCACCCTTGATACTGAGGCGGCGAACCAGAGGAACCTGCCAGTCGGAAGTCGCGGCCCAGCCATCAACCCCGTGATTTGCTCCCCAATTCTGGCGGTTGAAGTACCCGCTTGCGCCAATTGAGAGCGGCCGGTCTTCATCGACCGATCGTGACCAACCAATGCGGGCCGCGTACCCAGGCTGCCTTGAAGCTTCGCCGGCTTGAGGCAAGCGCTCGAACTGTGAGCTTGGGGGCTCTCCAGTGAGTGCATCAAGCACACTCGCAGCCAGTGTTAGTCGTTGCGAATCTGGCAAGTCGAACCAGTGCTGTACCTGGATTTGTGGCGTCCAGGTCCAAAGATTTCCGCTGTAGGAGAATTCGGGTTGCGCGAGTGAAATGAGCGATGTCGGCGACAGCGGCGAGAATAATGGGGAATCCTGTCCGGCGCTCAACGAAGTGCGCGACCAATTCAGGCGCACGTTTCCCGTGCGCAGGCGCATAAGGCCGAATGTAGCCCCATCTGCCGTATTGGGAAATCCACCTGCAAAATCGAATCTGAGGTCCCCCGAAACCCGAGCCCCTGCCCATTCCGGGCCAAAAGCTTCAACACCAAGCTGCGATTGCCGCAGCGTTCCCGCAAACGAACCGCCACCATACGAGATACTTGTTGGTGGCGCGATGCCGGGACTGTCCACACTGTAGGGCACTCCACGATTGCTGAACATATTCAGCATCGCCAAGCCGGAGAGGCGAACGCGATATCTCGATCCGCTCTCCACTTTGGTTTGATATTGATCATCGACCTTCCCGGTAAGCAGTTCATACTGCTCTTCCAGCTTCGACAATTTTGCAGACGCCGATCTGCCGGATGTCTGATCCGGTTCTTGATTCGTTGCAGCAGTCTCGGCTGCCGCTGGTGGAAGTTCTGATCGCGCTTCCGCATTCGAGATCAGTTCCAGCCGCCGCTTGAGTTCTGTCGTCTCCTCACGGTAGCGACTCGCTTCGCCGCGCAGCTCCTCAACCGAGGTTTCCAGCCTCGCAATTTGCCTTTGCAGCTCTTGAACGACACTGGCCAATTGCGCTTCTGAATTAGAAGGATTTGCGGGCGGCGCTTGTTGAGCCACAGTCGTCCCGCAAGCGAGGAGGATAGTGATCAAGAGCCGGGTAATCTGCGCATCCATAGACTTGAACTCCTTTTCTGAATGAGCGAAGAGAAGAACTTTTTTACTACGGGGTCACGGCGGCGGTGTTGCTGGTCCCAAAGCTCACACTCGGTTTCCTGGGACCAAGTGGCAGCATGACAAGGAAGGTAGTTCCTTTTGCGGAGCTGCTTTCAAGAAGCAAGTCTCCGCTGTGGTCCTCAACGATCTTCTGCGCCACGGTTAAACCTAATCCGGTTCCATTGGCTTTTCCCTGAGTGAAGAACGGCTCAAAGATCCTGTGCTGCAGATAGTCCGGGATGCCGCGTCCGTTATCTGTAACGCGGATTTCGATGTTGTTCCTGTTTTCCAGCAGGTCGACGCTGATTTTCCCGGTGCTGGGCGACACCGCCTCGCACGCATTCAGCAGCAGGTTATGAAATACCCTTTCCAGCTTCCTGATGTCATAGGCTCCTTCTGAAGTTCCGTTCGCTCCCATTTCGATACTGATATCACGGAATTCCGATCGCATACGGATGGTATTGATCGCGGAACGGACCGCCTGTTCGGGATGTGAAGGGTTGAGACGAAGCGACTCTCGCGTCCGGGAAAACTCCAGCAGTGAATCGATCAGTTCGTTCATCTGATGAACGGCGGTTTGAATCTCCAGGTACAGCTCTTCCCGTTCTGAACTTCTGCGGCGATCATCGCTCAAGAATTCCGCGTTCGCAATGATCGCAGATAAGTGGTGTCTCAGGTCGTGCGATATGGAGCTGGCCATGCGACCGATGGTCGCGAGGCGTTCACTATCAATCAGCTGGCGCTGACTCTGCTGCAGATCGGCCCGCATTCTTGCGAACGCTGACGTCAGTTGTGCAACCTCGTCTCCACCGTAGGGCGTCACCGGAAACTCGAAGTCCGACTTTCCCAGGGCACGCACACCTGCGACGAGCGATCTCAGCGGCTGCGTAATCGTTCGCGAGATGATCCACACCAGCCCGGCGCCAAGCAGGAGCGCGATACCCCCAAGAAGGACGAGAACCCGATCGAGGTGGCTTATGAACCAGCTCGACTGGTCGAGCGATTTAAGGACGGTCAGCCGCACTGCAACCGGGACGGTGGAAAGTTGAACCTCCCTCGCCAGGAAGCGTTCGTTGTTCAGCTGAATCTGCTGCGCTTTTACCGCCGCAAAAGCCGCGGAGCGGTTTCTCTCCAACTCTGTCTCCTGAATGGCAGTCAGAGTGGTTTGCATAAACCGATCGTCTGCCCGAAAGACGACTTCGCTGGCGGCAACCTCGCTTAATTCGCGGGTAACCTTCTCATCGATCTCGGAGCCTAACGCCAGAAAACCAACTACTCGGTTTAACTCTTTCGGCCCCAGGTAAATTGGGCGGACGGCAACCTCAAACAAATGTCTTCCACAGCTCCACCAAAGCGTGGGGCTCGATGAAGACATGGATTGCGACAGTTGCTGTTGAGTTTCGGCGAGCGGAATGTCGATCGAATTCGCCTGAATCGCAATTACTTTTCCATTTGCATCGGCGAGCACGAGCAAATCACTGCCCGAAGTCCGCCAAATTCCCGTGGAAACGTCCTGGATCGTGACTGCGTGCTGCGTGGTCATAAGCGCCCGCACAATTGGCAGGTCGGCTATCAAATCACCGGAGTGTGCGAGCGTGCTCTCTCGCTGGCGCTGTACGTTTTGGAAGGTCGCAACGGAGTTCTGCAGGTCTTGAACAATCTGCGCGCGTATGTGGCTCGTGACCACACGCCTGACGACCACCAGGCTCGCGGTGGTGAGGCCACCGGAGATCAGCAGCAAGGCAAGCAGGAATTTTGCACGCAGGGTCACAAATTTGTACTAGGGAACAAAGCGATATCCAACTCCGTGCACAGTGAGAAAGTGCGCCGGATTGGCCGGTTCCGCCTCCAGCTTTTGCCGGAGTTTCATGATGTGGTTGTCCACCGTTCGTGTGCTGGGATAATCGCTGTATCCCCAAACCTCGTTGAGCAGCTCGTCGCGCGAAATTACGCGCTCACGATTCTCAACCATGAACCTGAGCACCTTAAATTCCTGCGCCGTTAACGGAATCGGCTCACCAGAACGGGAGAGTTGCATGCGCGTGAAATCGACGTCCACCTGACCAAAGACGAAACGTTCCTCGAGTGGCGCCCTTCCCGAGCGACGCAACGCGGCCCGTACTCGCGCCAGCAACTCGCGGGGCGAAAACGGCTTGGTGACGTAGTCGTCAGCCCCGAGTTCCAGCAGGAGCACTTTATCCGTTTCGTCGGAGGTCGCGCTCACGACGATGATCGGAACGGATGTCGACAGCCGCTTAATCTCGCGACACACGTCTCTTCCGCCCATTCCCGGCATCCGCAAATCGAGAAGCACGACGTTCGCAGGCCGAGCTGAAAAAGCCTGTACACCGCTAAGCCCGTCGCCGGCGATCTCAACGGCGAATCCCTCGGGCTCAAATAGCCGACTCATTGATTTCTGGACCTTTGGATCGTCTTCGATCACCAGAATCCGCTGCATTGAAGAGGGAAATCTCCTGCAATAGTGTACGAAAACTAAACTCTGCAGCTACCCACAGCAACAATTCGGTAGGGGCGAATCGGCCCAACATCGGTCGGCTCGGACTTGGAAGTGACCTTCAGAGGCGTTTAGGTCACTGGACCTGGGTTGAAAGGAGCCAAACTGTTGTGTAAGCCCCAATGATCGGCCCAAGTGCGTTTGCGGCCGCTGGCAACGTCAAGAACGAATTGGAAGATCTGCCATCCCACATCTTCGATCGTCGCGGACCCGGTGGCGATACGACCGGCATCGATGTCGATGAGGTCAGGCCACCGTTCAGCGAGGGCAGTGCGAGACGAGACTTTGATCACCGGAACCATGGCAAGTCCATAGGGACTCCCCTCACCTGTGGTGAAGATGTGGACGTTCATCGAGGCTAGTTGTTGCGTGCCGCAGATGAAATCGCTGGCCGGCGTTGCCGCGAACACAAGGCCTTTAGTATTGACGCGCTCTCCATGGGTTGCAACCGCTGCAAGAGCCGATGTTCCGGCTTTCGCAATAGATCCCAGTGCCTTCTCCACAACATTGGCGAGGCCGCCGCGCTTGTTGCCCGGCGTGGGATTGGCAGTTCGATCAGTTGCGCCTCGAGCGAGATACTCGTCGTACCAACGCATCTCGCGGATCAGGTCCAGCGCAACCTGCTTGCTGGCCGCGCGCGGAGTGAGCAGATGCACTGCGTCGCGTACTTCGGTGACTTCGGAAAACATCACGGTCGCGCCGGCACGCACAAGAAGATCGGCAGCGAACCCAACCGCAGGATTGCAGGTTACGCCTGAAAATGCATCACTGCCTCCGCATTGCAGGCCGACAACCAGCTCTGATGCGGGCACCGTCTCGCGCTGCCGGCGATTCAGTTGCTCCAGTCGCTTCTCAGCCGCCCGCAGGATCGCGGCAACCACTTCGGCAAACCCGTGCTCATCTTGCATGCGGACTACAAGAGGATCATTTTCCAAAATGGGTAATCGTACGAAGTTGTGATCGGGGAACAGACGGTCAGGCTGAAGCTTCTCGCATCCCAGGCTCACGACCAGCGGCGCCGCTCCGAGATTGGGGTGTGTACCAATATGCCGAAGTGTGCGGATCGGAATCTCCGCGCCTGGAGCTTCAAGCGCGACTCCGCATCCATAAGTGTGCGTAATCGCAACGGCGTCGTCCACATTTGGGAATCGAGGAAGCAGTTCGCTTTTGATTCTCCGAACAGCGTAGTCGACTGTAGGCGCGACACATTGCACCGTCGTGGTGATGCCCAGGATGTTCTTGGTTCCAACGCTGCCATCCGGATTACGAAAGCCCTCGAAGCTCTGCCCTGTGAGTGGAGGCTGCGGCTTAGCGAAAGCAATCGTTTGCCCGTAACGAACCACAGGTGCGCCGGGATCGACCGCCTCCAGCGCGATTTTGTGTGCTTGCGGAATGCTCTCGCGCAGTGTAAGGCCGCTCAGGAGTTGCGTGCCGGCCCGAAGTCCGTTCGGGTCGACAACAATCCCAACGTTATCCACCTCATGCACTCGGAGGTACGGCGGCGCCGCTCGCTCAATGCTCATCGCGAGCACATCTTACAACGCAGCGCGCAGGCAGAGACACAGCATGATGAGTCTCTAGTGTTCGTAAAAACAGGCGTTTTATCTCACCATACGAATCTCTTTCTCCTGACGTATATTGCAGGGACGCGAAAAGGAACGAGGAGTGGATATAACCGGAGATCAAGTCGCTCTTTGCGCTCTGTACATCGACATGGGCACTACGAATACCCGTGTTTGGCTTACGTCCGGAGATCGGATTATCGCCAGAATAAGCGAAAAGATAGGAATCCGCGACGCTACATGCGACGGTGGACAAGGAATTCGAAAAGGCTTGGAAGAGCTGATCAGGAAAGCATGCCGCGAGGCTGAAGGAACAGCGGTGCCTTGTGATTCACCCGGCTACATCGTGGCAACCGGCATGATTGGTTCTAATTTAGGACTCGCAGAAGTACCGCATATTCAGGCTCCGGCGGGAATTTCAGACCTTGCGGCTGCGGCCCAATGGCGTCACTTCCCTGATATCTCGGATCTTCCTTTCCTTCTCATTCCCGGAGTGCGCTCTGGTCCTGCGTGCCCCGATGCGACCTCAATCAACCAGGTAGACATAATGCGAGGAGAGGAAACTGTTTGCGCCGGCCTGGTGACGCTGGGAACGATGGCATTACCGGCAGTTGTGCTGAATCTGGGGTCGCACTGGAAGGCGATTCAACTGGATGGCAACGGAAGAATTCGGGCAAGCGTCACTTCACTTTCTGGCGAGTTGATTCATGCGGTGCAGTTACACACAATTATTGCCGGTTCCGTGCTTCGCGAAAGACCAGCAAGACTGTCGCCAGAATGGATCGAAGCCGGCATGGCAGAGCACCGTCAATCGGGTCTGGCACGGGCTTTGTTTTGCGCGCGCCTTCTTGACCTGACACATCAGGGCAGCCCCGAAGATCGTCTGGCGTTTGTTGTAGGGGCATTCATCGCGTCGGATTTGGATGCTTTGCTGGCTCGAGGTTTGATTGGTACGCACACGCAAGTTGCTCTGGTTGGACACTTGGCAATTTCAGAAGCATGGCAAACAGCTCTATCTCGAGTAAACATTCAAGCCACACTCGTCAGCCAGCAGCAGGCTGAGATGGCTTTGCTCAAGGCCATGCAACGCATTCTGCTGGCGCGCTGCCTTCAGGCCAATGCCTCTCAGAAGGGCTTTGACGAATGAGTAGCTCACGACATCCCGAAATGGTCCTTGAAGTCGTGGCTGACCCAATAATCCGACGCACGCGGCGTCGAATTGCCAAACGGATTCTGCCTTACGTGACGCTCCTGTACATCATCGCCTACCTGGATAGGGTGAACGTCGGCTATGCCGCACTCGAGATGGTCAACGATCTGAAGTTCGGCCCAGAGATCTATGGTTTCGGAGCCGGCATCTTCTTTGTTGGATATTTGTTGCTCGAGATTCCCGGAACGATACTCGTTGAAAAGTGGAGCGCACGGAAATGGATTGCACGCATCATGATCTCCTGGGGCATCATCGCGATGTGTACAGGGTTCATTCGTACTCCGGTGCAGTTCTACTGGGTTCGGTTTCTCTTGGGAGTAGCAGAAGCAGGCTTCTTCCCGGGAATTATTGTCTATTTGAGTCACTGGGTGCGGCCCCAGGACCGTGCGCGAGCGCTGGCCGCATTCACCGTCGCGCAGCCGATTTCCAACCTGGTAGGGTCTCCAATTTCGGGATTGCTTTTGGGAATCCATTGGTTCGGCCTTGCCGGATGGCGCTGGCTCTTCATCCTCGAAGGTCTGCCGGCGGTACTATTTGGAATAATCACGATCTTCTATTTGACTGATTGGCCGCATCAGGCTGCGTGGCTCTCTCCGGAGGAGCGGGGATGGATCAGTTCAGAACTTCAGAAAGAAATTGAGGCGAAACGAGCCGATCATCCGGTTAGCTTGTGGCAGGCGATACGGCACAAGAACGTGGTTTTTCTGTGCACGGCATATTTTTTCGTGGCAAACAGTGTCTTCGGATTTACCTTCTGGTTTCCCACAATCCTGAAGAGATTGTCAGGCTTTTCGAATCTTCTCGTCTCAACTATGGCCTCGTTGCCTTTCGCTGTCGGACTCTTATCAATGCTGCTGGTCGGATGGTCCTCGGACCGTACTGGCGAACGGCGCTGGCACACTGCAATCAGCATGCTCCTGATCGCCACCGGCCTGGCGCTGAGTTTGTGGCCGCAGGGAGTCTTTCTGCCACTGCTGCTGTTCTGTGTGGCTGGAGCCGGACTGTATAGTTATCTTCCCGGCTTCTGGTCCATACCCAGCAGCTTTCTTTGTGGGACGGCGGCAGCCGTCTCGATTGGCTTGATTAATTCTATCGGCAATCTTGGTGGGTTCGCCGGTCCTTATGTCGTAGGTCACTTGAGCAAGGCTACGCATTCATTTACTGCTGGAGTACTTTATCTTTCTCTCTCGGCGGTAGCGGCGGCCGGATTTGTCCTCGCTGTGTCGCCGAGGCGGCGAGAAAAGACTCTTCAGATGTAAAACAATTAGCGGAAAGAGCTGTGGAGGATCTGGATTCATGAAGCTGCGCAGTGCAGCCTGGTTTGGTCTACGAAATCGCGATGGCTTCATTCACCGAAGCTGGATGAAGAATCAGGGTCTGCCTGATCACTTGTTCGATGGACGTCCGGTGATCGGGATCTGCAACACCTGGTCGGAGCTGACGCCGTGCAATGCGCACTTCCGCAAAATCGCCGATCACGTGAAACGCGGAGTCTACGAGGCCGGCGGCTTCCCGCTGGAGTTTCCCGTGATGTCGCTGGGCGAGACGCTGATGCGTCCGACGACGATGCTCTTCCGCAATCTCGTCAGCATGGATGTTGAGGAATCGATTCGCGCAAATCCGGTTGATGGCGTGGTTCTGCTTGCCGGATGCGACAAGACAACGCCCGCGCTGCTGATGGGAGCCGCCAGTTGCGATCTTCCGGCGCTCATGCTCTCCGGCGGCCCAATGTTGAATGGGAAGTTCCGCGGACGAGACATCGGCTCAGGTACGGATGTGTGGAGGTTCAGCGAAGATGTGCGCTGCGGCGCCATGAGCATGTGCGACTTCATGGCCGCTGAGTCCGGCATGAGCCGCTCCGCCGGTCACTGCATGACGATGGGAACGGCCTCGACGATGGCCTGCGTCGTCGAAGCTCTCGGCATGGGATTACCTGCGAACGCTGCCATTCCCGCAGTGGATTCGCGTCGCTACACACTCGCTCATACCGCTGGCCGTCGCATCGTGGAAATGGTGAAAGAGGATCTGCGCATGTCGAAGATCCTCACCCGCAAAGCATTCGAAAATGCAATTCGCGTTGTGGGTGCGATTGGCGGTTCAACCAATGCGGTGATTCATCTTCTCGCCATCGCAGGCCGCATCGGCGTTGATCTCACTCTGCACGATTGGGATGTACTCGGGCGCAACGTTCCCTGTTTGTTGAACCTGATGCCGGCAGGCAAGTACCTGATGGAAGACTTTTACTACGCCGGCGGACTACCCGCGCTGATCCGCGAACTCGGAGACTTAATCCATCGCGACGCGCTTACAGTGAATGGCAAGACGATCGGCGAAAACGTCGGGGATGCCGAGTGCTTCGATCGCGACGTCATCCGTCCGGCGAAAGATCCATTTCGGGATCATAGCGGGATCGCCGTCCTGCGCGGCAATCTGTGCCCGAATGGAGCTGTCCTCAAACCCTCCGCCGCGACACCGGAGCTGATGAAGCACACCGGGCGCGCCGTAGTCTTCGACAACATCGAAGACTTCTACGCGCGCATCGACTCTGCCGAGCTTGATGTAGATGAAAATTCAGTATTGGTACTAAAGAATTGCGGTCCACGTGGCTATCCAGGTATGCCCGAAGTGGGAAACATGCCACTCCCGCCGAAGATTCTGAAGAAGGGAATCACCGACATGGTGCGCATCTCCGATGCCCGCATGAGCGGCACGGCCTTCGGCACCGTAGTGCTGCACGTCTCACCCGAAGCCGCTGCGGGCGGCACATTGGCGTTGGTTGAAAATGGTGACGTGATTGACTTGGACGTGGAAGCTCGCAGGTTGCAATTAAGCGTCACCGACCATGAGCTCGCACGCCGTCGAGAGCGATGGAAATCACCTCAGCCCGTATTCGAGCGAGGCTATTACAAACTCTACTTCGATCACGTGATGCAGGCGGACCGCGGCGCCGATCTGGATTTTCTTCCTGGCGGAAGCGGCGCCTACGTGCCGCGCGACAGCCATTAAGCAAGCGAACTTCTTTTTACAAGGAAGAAGTCGAAGTCGAAGCCTGCGGCGCCTGCAGGACGCTGCCGCCTTGTATCAGTTTGTCAGGCCGCCGTCGCGGCCTTTGCTTTAGACATACCTCAACAACTCACCGTCGCCGCAACCGCCGGCTGTGCCGGACGCAGCATGAAAGCCATCGCCGCCGCGATGATCAGCGCGATGCCCAGACTTCCAAATCCGTAAACAAAGCCGCCGGATTGCTTCAGGAAGTGTCCGACGACCACCGGACCGAAATATCCGCCAAGATTTCCAATTGCGTTAATCAATCCCATGGCGGTAGCAACGACCTTGAGCGGCAGCGTCTCTGTGGGCAATGCCCAAAATGGGCCGAGCGATGCATACACCGCCGCTACTGCCAAACTGATCAGAGTAAATGACACGAACGGGAATCGCTGAGTAGCCAGAGCCGCCAAAAACGACACTCCCGAAACGATCAGCGTGAGGCTCATGTGAGCGCGCCGCTCGCCAGTCCTGTCAGAACTCTTAGCTGCAGCAACCATCAGGATCGCTGCCAGCACATATGGAATCGTGATTATGTTGCCTAACGTCAGATCGCTGAGCTTCCTCGTGTTGTTAAGAGCGGTGGGAAGCCAGAACAGCGAGCCATAACTGCCAAAGTTACGGAGAAAATAAATCGCGGTAAGAATCAAGACCTGCGGCGACAGCAGAGCTGCCAGATAGCTGACTCGCTCCTGAGGCTTGCTATCGGCAGCCTCGGCGGCAAGCGTTCGCTCGAGATACTGCAGCTCCCCGGCAGAGATCCACTTTGCCTTCTTCGGGAAATCATCGATTGTCCTCAACCAGATGAGGAGCCACAAGAACGGCAAAGCGCCTTCGACCACCAAGAGCACCCGCCAGTTCCAATGCGTAAGCAGCCACCCGGAGAGCGGAGACGAAATCACAACGGAGAGCGGAAGACACAGCATCCAGTAAGCATTCGCCCGCGCTCGTTCCGCACGAGGAAACCAGTGCGCGACCAGAACAAGGACCGCAGGCCAAACTCCTCCTTCTGCCAGTCCAAGCACGAGTCTCATCATCCAGAATTGCGCTGCTGACTGAACCAGGCCCGTCGCGACGGAGCACACGCCCCACGCGACCAGAAGAATCCCCACGACTCGTTTCGCGCTCCAGTGTTGCGCCAGGTATCCGGCGGGCATTTGCAGGAGCAGGTATCCCCAGAAGAAAACTCCCACGGCGTCGCCCGCCTGCCGCGGGTCCATGTGGAGTTCGGCGCTCATCGCAGGCAGCGCCATGGAAACATTGGTGCGATCAATATAGGCGATCGTGTACATCACGAATGAGATAGAGAGAATCCGCAACCACCGCTGTTCGGTCATTTAGGGAACGTAAGTTCGTGACTAAATCTTGTATCCTCTGCAATTACTCATAAGAATCGCCAGGTTGTACTGAATGAAACGAACAATCTCAGGCGCATCGAACATTACCAATTCGTGCTTTGCTTGTCACTCAGCGTCGACGATCATGATCTCAGGAGCTGAGTGATGCCGCGAATCGCGCGAGCGGTGAAAGAGCAGGGCGCGCCGTTGTTGGGTATTGCGGCCTACTTCTACGATCCAATTTTTGTGGAGATCGCGGCTAAGCTCGGCTTTCGTGTGCTCTGGATCGAAATGGAGCATGCCTTCATCACCTTTGCGCAAGCCGCCGATCTTTGCCGCATCGCTTCCGGAAGCGGCATGCTGACGATGATCCGCATTGCTGACAACCGCCGCGAGAATGTATTGAAAGCGGCGGAGTGCGGGCCCGACATGATCGATCTTCCAATGGCGGATTCGCCGGAGATTGTCCATGACTTCATCCAGCACGCCCGCTTTCGTCCAGAAGGCGCACGCGGTTACTTCAGCGTTCCCCGCGCACTCGACTACGGCATGGTCGAGAGCCTGCCCCAGGCGCAGCAGAAGCTGAATGCGGAACTCAGCTTGATGATCCAGATTGAAACCGCAGAAGCCGTCGCTCGCGCCGATGAACTCTGTGCCATTCCGGGAATTGATATTTTCTTGGGACCGGCCGATCTGTCTTCAAGTCTCGGAGTCCCGGGCCAGACGACTCACGCAAAAGTCGTCGCGGCAGCGCAGACGTGCATTCGCAGCGCCAGACAGCACGGAAAATTAATTGCAGTCGGCAGTCCGCTGCCTGACGTGCAGTTCTGGGCCGATCAGGGCGTGGACATACTTTTCTGTGGCAACGATGTCGCCTGTTTGCGGATCGGAGCCCAATCCATCCTCAAGCAGGCGACCGCCGCCATTCAAAATCGGAAAGCGAGCACTTCGGCCTAATGGATTTCAAGCAGCTCAACCGGACTGATCTGAGAGTTTCCCGCTTGTGCTTCGGCACCATGACTTTCGGCAAGCCCGCCGATCAGCAGACCTGCAATCGGATGGTCGATCAATGCATCGAAGCAGAAATCAATTTCTTCGACACCGCCAATATGTACCAGGTTGGCGTGGCGGAAAGCATGTTGGGGGTGGCTTTAAAAGGGAAACGCGACAGGCAGATCCTGGCCACGAAAGTTCGCTTCAAAATGGGAGAGGGTCTAGACGAGAGCGGCCTCTCCAAGCGGGCTATCTATCGCGCAATCGATGAGAGTCTCAAACGGCTGCAGACGGATTATGTCGATATTTATTATCTCCACTTTCCCGATTATGCAGTTCCAATTGAGGAAACACTGGAGGCGCTGGAGTCTCTAGCCGGACAGGGCAAGATTCGTTATGCGGGCACCTCCAACTACGCCGCGTGGCAGCAAACCGAAATGCTGTGTATTGCCGAGAAGAAGAGCTACAAACCCGCAGTGATCACGCAGCCGATGTACAACCTGCTCGCGCGGGGAATCGAGCAGGAGTGGCTTCCCATGACGAAGCACTTTGGCCTGTCGAACATCGTCTACAACCCACTCGCCGGCGGATTGCTCACGGGCAAGCATCACATCCAGTCCGTCACACCCGGCACACGCTTCGACAATAACAAGTTGTACCAGGACCGCTACTGGCATCCGGAGGACTTTGCTGCGGTGGAGAAGTTGCAGTCGATCGCGAAGAAAGCCGGGCGTTCCGTTGTGAGTCTCGCTTTGAACTGGCTGCTGCATCATACGGTGAGCGACTGCGTGATTCTGGGAGCATCGCGTCCTGAGCAACTCGCAGAGAATCTGGCAGCGTGTAAGGAAGGGCCGCTTCCTGATGAAGTCGTGAAGGCGTGCGATGACGTGTGGAATGAGTTGCGTGGGCCTGTTCCTGCTTACAACAGATAAGTACAGGCCAAGCGCAAATGGGAATGCAATGAGAAACGCACACGAGAATGCGCAGGAGAACGCACACGTAGAACGCTATAAGAGCGCACAGGAGAACGCTACGAGAATGCACAGGAGAACGCTACGAGAACGCACAGGAGAACGCTACGAGAACGCACAGGAGAACGCTACGAGAACGCGCAAGGAGAACCGGCCGCCCCGGCCGTGTTTTCGTGGGGGACTGCTAACACGGATGCGATCTCCTGAATTGAAAGACGTGCTCTCGGAGGACGTCTAAGAACCGAAAGCAGAAAACACGGCCGAGGGCGGCCGGTTCTCCTTTGCGCCGATTCTCCTTTGCGGCCGGTTCTCCTTTGCGCCCGTTCTCCTTTGCGCCCTGTTCTCCTTTGCGCCCTGTTCTCCTTTGCCCTGCTTCGTCACCACCTGGGCAAGACCCTTCGCCAATTCGGATCCACGTGCTTTCGCATCTCTGCTTCGTCATCCCGCTTGCGGTACTTGCACTTGCGATAGCGCTCTCGCCCGCGAGCAAGCTGATCCTGATCGAGTTCCACTCCTAAGCCCGGCTTTTCCGGAATCTGCACGCAGCCGTTCACAATGGGAACACGGCCGCCTGCCACAACTTCGTCTTCTTCTGACTGCCACGGATAGTGCGTATCGCATGCATATGTGAGCTGCGGAGTCGCGGCAGCCGCCTGTGCCATTGCCATGAGCGACACGCCAAGGTGTGAGTTGGAATGCATCGACAATCCCAGGCCAAAGGTGTGGCAAAGCTTGCCGAGATGTTGCACCTGCTGAATCCCTCCCCAATAGTGCGGATCGCAAAGCACAACCTGCACCGCGTCAGTCTTGATCGCTTCCGGCAGATCGGCAAAGCCGGTCACAGCCACATTGCTGGCCAATGGAGTATCCACTCCTGCGGAGACGAGTTGCTTTCGTACCGCCGCCATTCCGGAGATGTTTGCGGTCGGGTCTTCGAGATAGCCGCCATTCCCCAGCTCTTCGCGTAGCGCTCTTCCAATTTCAACGGAAGTCGCCACAGACCAGGCGCAGTTCGGATCGAGGCGAATCGGCACCTTCGGCCCAAATCCTGCGCGAAGCTGGCGCACGGTCTCGATCTCCTCCGCGGGATCGAGCACTCCCGCCTTGAACTTGATCTCGCGAAATCCATACTTCGCAAACATCAGTTTTACCTGCACTACCAACTGCTTTGGAGTTAATGCCTCGCCGTATTCGTCGGAGCGCGCGTCGTCGCCTTCGCCGCCCCCGCCGGCCTGCTTATAGAACGGATACGCGGAGAACGGAACCTCGCTGCGCGCGCGGCCGCCAAGCAGATCACAAGCGGGTTTTGCCACTGACTTGCCGATCAGATCAAGACAGGCGATCTCGATCGCCGAGTAAAGTCGCGCAGCAGCGTCGAGTGGATTTTCGCCGGGAAGGTAATACGTCTGCGAGCGATCTCCCGAGGCGCTGGCGTCGATCATCGGCAGCAGGTTCCCGGCTAAGAGATATGCATCTGCGCCAACGATTTTTTCCCGAAGTTGCTGAAAGCCTTGTGCGATAGCATCCCCGCCGTGAGTCTCGCTGATTCCCACAATTCCATCCTCGCTCTCAAGTTCCAGAATGGACCTGAGAGCATAAGGAGCATGAAGTCCATACGAACTCCGCAAGGGTGGATCAGCGATGGCAATGGAGTGAACCCGCAGCTCAACGATGCGCATGCGATCCCATGGATCCGGCCGCCGTCTCACCCCAGCAGCCGCAAACGCGGCGTCTGCCGGGAACCCCGCTCGGCCGGCTGTGGCTTTTGCCTTCCTGCATGAAGTTCCTCAACTCCACGCGCCATCAACATCGCGCGCTCGCCGATTTCCAAATTGCGATATAAAGACTCACATCATACTTCGCATGAAGCACCGCCATTGCGCAGAGCGAAACTTCGAACGAGCGTTTAGCCGTGCAGCGCAGATCGCGGTATTAGTTCTTCTATGCGCAGTTGTGGCACAGCCCAGTTCCGAGAACAAGGCGCGCCAGTCGAACCCGGCGCCCGAACACGCAAAACCATCAACGAATGCTTACGTCGGCTCTCAGGAATGCGCTCTCTGTCATAACGACATCTACGAAAAGTACTCGCGGACCGATATGGGCCGATCCATGGTCAAGGTGGATGCTGCCCTTCTGAAGACAATCCCAACCTCTGCCTCAGTTTTCGATCAGCATCTGAACCGGCATTTTGAGCAATACACGAAAGACGGGGCTCTATATCAAAGCGAGTTTGAGGTCGCTGCCGACGGCAAAGAGGTCTTCCGCGAGACGCATAAAGTAGATTGGATCATCGGCGCTGGAGCAAACGGCTTCGGCGGTATCGTCCAGCGCGCAGATTATCTGTTCGAGACGCCGCTCTCGTTTTATTCGAACGTCAATGCCTGGGCGCTGTCACCAGGTTATCAGTACGCCGATTACGGCTTTAGCCGTGCAATCTTGCCGGGATGCACAAGTTGCCATAGCGGACGTCCCCAAGCAGTCCTCGCGGGAGACGATCGTGAATCCGGCCAGACTTTCCGCATGGCTGGCTGATAACGTGTGCCTTCCCTGTCACCAGACCGGCGATGCCCGCATACTTCACGCAGCCAAGGACTACAGCGATTTTCGTCCGGGCTCGACCCTCGACAGCACGTTAAGCATCTTCATGGTGCCATTCACGGCGCAATCGCCGCCGCAGGACGATCTGCTCGAACACTATCTCTCGATGCGCTTGAGCAAATGCTATCGCCAAAGCGCGGGCAGATTGAGGTGTATTACCTGCCATGATCCGCATACACAGCCGACCGCCACGGAAGCGCCAGATTACTTCCGCCAGCGCTGCCTGACCTGCCACACGGAGCAAAGCTGCTCCGTTCCGCTTGCCGAGCGGCAGAAGCAGAAGCCGGCGGACAATTGCATTAGCTGCCATATGCCCAAGCGCGATGTGAAAGCGATCTCGCACTCGGTGCTCACAAATCATCGGGTGGTCCGAACGCCTCAGGAGCCGTTTCCCAATGCCGCCTTCAAGATGACCACGCCACAACTGCCCGATCTCGTTCACTTGAGCGCAGAGCCGGGAAAAACAGTTGCTGTGCCTCCGCTCACTCTCTTGCAAGCCTACCGGCAGATCATGCTTTCGCATCCGGAATACCGGCCGCGGTATTGGAGGCTCGCGCAGGAGCTAGACAAGACGGAACCAAATCATGTGGCGGTGCTGCAAGGGCTAGCCGACCTGTCGCTGCAGCAGAGAACTCAAGAAGGGCTGAATGCGGCAATCGCCTATCTTGATCGTGCTCGGCAGCGTGGCATGACGCAGCCTGCAGATTTCGAGCAGTTGGCAAAGATGCTGATCGCAACTCACCAGGAGCCGCGCGCGCTTGAAGTGTTGCGACAGGGCATCGAAGTCATTCCTTACGACGCCGAGCTTTATCGGCTGTTAAACAGGACGTACTCGTCCCTCCAGAAAACGGGCGAGGCGTGCCAGGTGCTAAAGAAGGCGAATGAAAACTTTCCCCAGGACGACTCGATCCGCGAACTACTGAAGCAGTGCGCGCCTGAGACAAAGAACCGGCAGTAACGACCCCGCTCCATGTCCAAGGCCTTACTTCTCGAAAATTTTCAAAACTTTCAGAAAGCAAGGAGAACCGGCCGCCTCGGCCGTGTTTTTCTGTTTGCGTTCCTTAGGAAGTTTTCAAAGATCACAATTCTCTGATTCTCAGAAGATCGCACGCTCGTCGCAGTCCCACACGAAAACACGGCCGGGGCGGCCGGTTCTCCTTGCAGGCCTCAGCATATTTCAGTATTTGAAATAGAGATTTTTTATCTTGAATTCAACGATTGTTCTTAGGTATGTTCTGCGACTGTCAACAGCCCTGCGCACCTTTCGCCAGCTCAATTGCGCAAATGGGCTGGGACTCGGCAGCCAAACGATTTTTCTGGAGGGAGTCACAATGATGTGCCGCCTTTCCGCGAAGTATCCGTGCTGGATTCTGGTCCGGCTGATTTTTTCTGCAGCATTCTTTCTGGTCCTCAACGGCGGTATGCTTCAAGCCCAAATTGCGACTGCCTCGCTCAACGGCACAGTCAGCGATCCTTCCGGCGCGGTCATACCCGGCGCTACGGTCAATCTGAAGAACGTGGCCACCAATGGAGAGCGCACGACGAACACCAACAGCGCAGGACAGTACGTGCTGGTGAACATCAGTCCCGGCCGCTACACGCTGACGGTTCACAAAGACGGATTCAGCACGGTCGCGCACCCGGAGTTCACGCTGGAGGTAAACCAGTCCTCAACCCTGGACTTCAGCCTGCACGTCGGATCCGCGGTCGAGAGCGTTACGGTCGAAGCTGCCGAGACTGGATTGCAAACTTCTACTTCCGAATTGGGAACGGTGATCGACCGGCGCTCCGTAAACGATCTGCCTCTGAACGGCAGGAACTTTACGCAGCTCCTCAACCTGACTCCGGGCGTAAGCGCCGTTAACACCTCGCAAAACAGCAGCAACCAGCAGTTTGCCGGAAATACGGTTGGGTCATTCTCCTTCCCATCGATCAACGGTCAGACCAACCGCAGCAATTTGTTCCTGCTGGATGAGGTGAACAATCAGGAAAGCTTCGCCAGTACTTATTCGGTGCCGCCGATTCTTGATGACATTCAGGAGTTCAAGGTGGACTCGCACAATGATCAGGCGCAGTTCGGTGGCGTGCTGGGGGGCGTGATCAATGTGGTTACCAAATCGGGAACCAATAGCTTTCACGGAGCGGCCTGGGAGTTCTTCCGCAACAGCGCTCTCGACGCCAAAAATCCACTTACCGGCATTAACGAGCTTCATCTAAACCAGTTCGGCGCCAACATCGGCGGCCCAGTCCTTCTGCCGCACTACAACGGCCGCAATCACACCTTCTTCTTCGGCAGCTACGAAGGAATTCGGCGCCATGAGGGCAATGCCAACTTGTTGTTCATTCCCACTCCAGCCGAGATCGCCGGTGACTTCACGCTGGATCCAACCGGCAAGGCTCTCGCGCAAGTCTATAACCCGTACAGCACGACCTCGTCAGGTGCGCGCACTCCGTTCCTGTGCAACTCAGGGACTACCACGCCAGTAGCGCTTATTCCGGGGACAAAGCTCCAGGCGCCTTCTGGAACCACAACCGCTCCAGCCGGGACTACCGCTTGCAACATCATCCCGGGAGGTCTGATCGATCCAAACATGCAGAAGGTGGCGCAGCTCCTATATGGACCGCTGACTCCGAACGCCAACAGTTCGGCCGGAAACTATGCCAAGACGCTGCTCAATACTCAGGAACCGAACAGCTACAACATCCGTATCGACCAGAATTTTGGCGATAAGAGCTCGATTTTTGGACGCTTCAGCCATATCAATGCTCCCCGAAATGTGCCGGGGATCTTCGGTCAGACGAACTTCAACAATTATTGGGCGCATCAGCTGGGAATTGGATGGAACTACGCCTTCGGTCCAACCGCCGCCCTGTCACTCCATTTCGGGAGAAACTACGGATATTCGGTAAATCCTGTTCTGCTTTCTGAGAGCTTCTCGCAGCAACTGATTCAGGCTGGTGGTTACGATCAGAGCTTTGCCTGCGGCTATACGCTCGGTCCGAGGAAGTGCTACTTCAACGGAGTTCGCTTTGCGAACGGCGGATTCAGCAGTGGAAACTCCGCGCCGGAAGAAGGCACCAGCCCCGCCATAGTGGCTGACATTTATCAATGGCGCGGCAACTTCACCAAGACTCACAGCAAGCACACCTTCAGCATGGGCGCCGAGTTCAACAGCAACGGCTTTCAGCAAACCTTTAACCAGAACCACCTCGATTTCGGCTCGGCGCAGACGGCGAGCGCGACCTCTTCAGGCAAAGGTGGATTCAGCGTTGCCTCGTTCCTGCTCGGAGTTCCGGGAGGGGATACCTACCGCAACGAATTTGAGACAGAACACGGTGGGTGGGTGGATGGATTTTATTTCCAGGATCAATGGCGCCTAACTGACAAGCTCACACTGAACCTTGGCGCTCGTTACGATGTGACCTTCATTCCGACTTACGGAAGCATTAAGGACGGGAACGCTCCCATCGGCAATCTAAACTTGCGCACAGGAAACTACGAGCTACAGTTCGTTCCTCCCTCCTGCGCCACAACCGGCAACAAGCCTCCATGTATTCCCACTTCGGATGGCTCGCTGCCTGCACACACCATTGTCTCGCCGCTTGGCGGACGCTTCTGGCCAAATGCCTACGACAACATTCAACCGAGAGTGGGAGTGGCATATCGGCTGCGAAACTCCTCGGTGCTTCGCGCCGGGTATGGCCGCTTCTACGACAACTGGGCCGCTGTGATTCAGATGGCGCAGAACCAGCAGGGAACGTGGCCACGCACCGATCAGCTGATCGTCTCGCCGAATCAGACCGGCGTCCCCACCGTCTTCGCAGAGAATCCGCTGCAAGGCGCAAATACAACGCCGGCGCCGACACCGTTTGAGCAGAACAACTGGTTTGTGGATCCCAACCTGAAGAACCCGTACTCCGATCAATGGAACTTTGGCGTGCAGCAGGCGTTGCCATCGAATACCACTGTAACGGTGAACTATGTAGGGTCGCGCGGTCACAGACTCGACGTGAACATCAACGGGAACCAGGCGCTTACGCCGGGGCCAGGACAGATCCCGACTTCGAGCTGTCTGCGGTCGGCAACCTGCTCGGCAACGCTGGTCTCGCAAGCGCGTTTCCCGCTGCCATATTCGGTAGTCACGCACTACGACACCAGTGTTGGAAAATCCTGGTATGACGCTCTGCAGGCTTCGGTGGACAAGAAGACAACGCACGGGCTGAGCTTCCTGCTCTCCTACACCTGGTCGAAGACGCTGAGCATCGGCTCTGATGAGTGGTTCAGCGCGGGCAGCAATGGCACTTCCATACAGAATCCTTACAATCTCGCTGTAGAAAAAGCGCTGGCGGGATTCGACTTGCCGCAAATCTTTACTGCGCATGTGGTCTACGAACTGCCCGTCGGCCCGGGAAAGCAGTTCGACGCCGGCAACCGCGTGCTGAACGCCATCGTAGGCGGCTGGCAAGTAAATGGCATCGCTAATTTCAACTCGGGAACCCTCTACAACGTGCTCGCAGATAACAGTATCCCGAATGTAGGCGCGGTGAACGGCGGATCGGAACGGGCGAATCTCGTGGGCGATCCCAATTCCGGTACTTGTCCGAATGGGGCGGCGGTGGGAACTCGGAACTGCTGGTTCAACACTTCTGCCTTTAATATCCCGGCGCAGTTCACCTTCGGAAGCTTCAGTCGCAATGTCTTGCGCTCCGATGGCAGGGCCAATTTCGACTTCTCCGTCTTCCGCAATTTCCCTATTACGGAACGAACTCGAATGGAGTTCCGGTCAGAAGCATTTAACTTGACCAATTCGCCGATCTGGGGAGCGCCGCGCTCAAACATCAGCAGCGATGGCGCCAATTTTGGCGTGGTGAACCAGATGGCTCCGGGCTACGCTCCACGGCAGTTGCAGTTTGCGTTGAAGCTTTACTACTGAAGGGGGTTGACGTTTCAAACAGGAACAAGGTTAAGTCGACAAAAATCCATTGCGCGTCGAAGGCGGTGCTTTAGGGAGCGGCATCGGCTTCAGCCGTGCCGTCCTTAGATTCCTTTTAGTTCGGCTTCAGCCGCTGCGGTAACTTGTTTTCTCTCAAGGTAAGGCAGCCCCCTTCAGGCGCTAAAGCGCAAAACGAACAGCCTTGCCTCTTGCCGGCACGACTAAAGTCGTGCCTTTCCCTAAATCTTTTCTGTTGGCGGCACGGCTAAAGCCGGTGCCCCTCCCTACGTCTGGTTTCGTCGGCAGCGAACGACACACCCCCTACACCTTCTGCACCTTCCACGCTCCGCGGCGGAAAAGGACCGTGCTTATGAGAGCAAGTGTCGAATAGCCGATCATGATTGCGAGGAAGACGCCAAGCGGTCCAAAGTTCAGGATTCGCGCCAGAACATAAGCGAGCGGAATCTCCCATAGCCAGAAGCAGAAGAGGTTGATCCAGGTGGGAGTCCAGGTATCGCCTGCGCCGTTAAACGATTGTGTGAGCACCATTCCCAGGGCATAGAAGACGAAGCCATAGCTCATCGTGCGCAGCGCCTGCGCGCCGATGGAGGCTGCCTCAGGATGATGCGTGAACACTCCGACGATTGGTCCTGCGAACGCGATGAATAAGAATCCCACGGAGCCGAGTACGGCCATGTTGTACTTGGCGGCGATCCAGACAGCCCGCTCGGCGCGATCGGGGTCCTTGGCGCCGAGTGATTGGCCCACCATTGTGGCGGCTGCGTTCGACAGTCCCCACGACGGCAACATCCAGAAGATTACGAGTCGTATGGCGATGGTGTAGCCGGCGACGGCGTTACTGCCGAAGGTGGAGAGGATTCGCACGAGGCCGACATAGCTCGCCGTTCCTACTAACACCTGGAATGTTCCCGATCCGGAAAGCCGGACCAAATTGGCCATGACCGCTGGTCGCAGGGCAAGATTCATTCGCGTTACCGTTACTCGAGCGTCGCCACGCGCGAGACGGTAGAGCTGAAAGAGCACTCCAGTACTGCGTCCGATCGTCGTCGCAACCGCCGCGCCGGTGACTCCGAGATGCGGGAAAGGACCAAGGCCGAAGATGAGGCATGGGCCCAGCACGATATTGATGGCATTGGCGAGCCATAGCACCCGCATCGCGATCGCGGCATCACCTGCGCCACGGAAGATCGCGTTGATCAGGAAGAGCAGAAGAACGCTTGCGCTTCCGCCGAGCATTACGCGCGTGTAGCTCGATCCGATCGCTCTCACGGAAGATGACGCTCCCATGATGGCCAGCAGGCGCGGAGCAAGAGTCACGCCGAGAAAGGCGACGATCGCAGCCACGCCGAGTCCCAGCGCGATGCCTTGCACCGCAGCTTCGGCCGCAGCCGCAGGTCGCTTCTCCCCTATGCGCCGAGCGACCGTTGCCGCTACGCCGATTGAGAGTCCGATGGCCACGGTGTACACAATCGTGAGCATCGACTCGGTGAGGCCGACGGTCGCAGTGGCGTCAGGTCCGAGACGGGAAACGAAGAAAACATCGCAAACTGCGAAGACCGACTCCATCATCATCTCGAGAATCATCGGGATGGCGAGAAGCACGACCGCCCGCGCAATTGGTCCAGAGGTGTAATCGTGATGTGTGCCGCGAACGGCATCGCGTACGACGGTCCACCAGGTGATGCGTTCTTCGTGTGCGGTGGCTGGGGTGCTCACAGGATTGACCTTGCCGAATGATTACTCATTACTTGATACCGGTTCGAAACGCGAGATCACAGACTACTACGAGTAGCGAAAAGAGAAAGATTTGTTATTCCTCATCCAGGAGCGCAGCACTGGGAGATTTTCATAAGGCTATGCAAAGAAGCCGATGCGCGCGGGAACCTCGTCGCCGATGCCTGGTACGCTGCCTTAGCGATCGAATCAGGCTGTGAGTGGATTACCTTGGACCGGGATTATGCGCGCTTCGAGGGCCTGCGATGGCGACTGTCCGCCTGAGTGCTATGAGGACCTCACGTCTCGAACGAGCTATTTCGGCTGTGGGCCCTGCTTCGCTCCAGGATTCTGCGGATCGTTATTCTTGGTGACGTTGCCGTAGATGATGTTTACGTTTGAGCCGAAGCGTTTGTAATCGCTGTACTTGACGATGGCTTTTACGTGAGCGTCGCTACCGGTGAAGTGAAGTACTTCATCGGCTTTGCTGTAAGTTGGGAACCAGTACTTGCCCTCGATCTGTTCTCGATAGGTCACGAAGTGCGGGAAGAGCTGTTCTTCTTCCGGATGCTTCTTTTTCCTTTTGGGGCTCAGGTTGAATCCTATATCGGGAACGCCTTTTCCATAGGTCTTGACGATCTGCAGGTCCTGGTTATCGACCCATATGCGACCCTGGAAGTAGCGCTGTCCTTTCTCGATGGTCTTGGGCGCGACGTCAAAGACGTACGTCTGCAGCTCGTCTACCTTCTGTTGGCCTACATAAAGGATCTGGTACTTGGGAATTTCTTCGGTGGTGAGCGAAAAGGCGGTTCGTTTGCGCAGGTCGTCGATATCTTCTTTGGTGATGTAGAGACTGACTTGCGGAGCGAATTTCACCTTCTCCAGCCGGCGGCCGCGGTCGTCATAGATGATGTCCGATACCTGGCGGAACTCTCCGACGACGCTGATGCCGTCGACTTGCTGGTACTTTACGTCCTCGGTCCAGGTGTAATGGTCGCGCGCTTGCTTGAATTCGTCTTCCTTTGCGGTGAATTTTTGGATGATTTCCTGGACGGAAATGGCCTTCGGTTGCGCCGGATCTATGGGTCCGGAGCCCTCATTTGCGATGTCGGGAATCTGCTGGGCATTGCCGGATCCGATCGTAAACTGCGCCTGAGTGGCTCCGGAAAGCCAAAAAAGTGACGCGAAAGCTGCAAAAAGTGTGGTTGAAAGCTGTTTAAATGACCGCATTCTGTATTCCCGGACTGACATTGTAGCCGCTAATTGGCTCCAGCAAGTCACACAAAAGTAAGCCAAAATCCTCCCGGCAGGTGTAAAACACGCACCAAAACCGGCTCGTTAATCGCCGGAAAGGTCCGGCACAATGCGTCTATTTGCGTCCTTATTGTGCATTTCAGGCTTGTTACACTGTCCGGTTTGTGCTTAGGAGAACGGAATGCGCCGTATTCTTGCGTTCTTAATAGCGTCGGCTAGCGTCTTTGTCGCGCAGAATGCACGGCAAAATCCTGCCGCAATGGGCCAAAAACGTCCATTTACCTTCGCAGACATGATGGCGTTAAAGCGCATAGGCGACCCCCAAGTGTCGCCAGATGGGCGCTGGATCATGTTCTCAGCCGTCGATGTAAGCCTCACAGAGAACACCCGTAAGCCTCACCTTTGGCTTATTTCCGCCGCTGGAGGCGACGCAAAGCAGGTTACGAGCGGCGAAGCCGGCGAGAATCGCGGACGTTTTTCGCCCGATGGAAAGAGTTTTTCGTACACATCAAGCGCTGTTGGCGGCTCGCAAATATGGATTGAAGGCTTCGATAGCGCTTCCGGAGCGCCATCTGGGCAGGCCCGTCAGCTTACTTCGCTGTCCACAGAGGCTGATGGAGCGGTTTGGGCGCGCGATGGCAAGCACATTTTGTTCGTCTCTGAGGTGTATCCCGACTGCAAAGATGACGCTTGTAACAAGGTTCGTGACGAAGAAAATGCTAAATCCAAGGTGAAAGCGAAGACATTTACGCGTCTTTTTTACCGCCATTGGTCGAGTTACACGCGCTTTAAGCGCAGCCATCTGTTCGTTGTTGCCCCTGAAGGAGGCATTCCAGTCGACATCACGCCGGGAGATCACGATGTTCCGCCCTTCAATCTCGGTGGCCAGGACCTCTATGCCATCTCTCCGGACGGGCAGGAGGTGGCATTTACCAGCAATATTGATGAAGTCGAAGCCACGAGTACAAATAATGACGTCTTCATCGTTCCCATTACGGGAGGAACGCCGAGGAAGATATCGACCAGCCCGGGTAGCGACTCTACTCCGCTGTATTCACCTGATGGGCGTTACATTGCGTATCGTTCACAAGTCCGTGCCGGATATGAAAGCGACCGCTTTCGCCTGCTTTTGTTCGAGTGTAAGAGCGGAATGACGACCGATCTGACAAAGAATTTCGATCTTTGGGTGGAGGCTTTCGCATGGACTCCGGATTCATCCGCGATTTATTTCGCAGGCGAAGAGCACGGAGGAGCGCCTATATGGCGCGTAAAAGCTAGCGGCGGAGACCCTGAAAAAGCGATTGCCGGCACTAATGATGAGCCGGCTATCAGTCCTGACGGCAAGACTATCGTCTTTACTCGGCAGTCTGTAATGGCACCAAATGAGATCTACACAGCATCCATAGTTCAAAACGGAACGGCTGAGGCGCAGCAATTAACTCATCTTAACGATGCCGTGTTGTCGCAAATCGCCATGTCTCCGATTGAATCGTTTGAATTCACAGGCGCGGAGAAGACAAAAGTTCAGGGCTTCCTCCTGAGACCGCCCGGTTTTAACGTTGGGCAGAAGTATCCAGTGAAGTTTCTGATCCATGGCGGCCCACAAGGACAGTGGGGAGAGGAATGGTCGTACCGCTGGAATGCAGAGCTAATGGCGGCAAGCGGTTATGTTGTAGTCCTGATTAATCCACGCGGCTCGACCGGTTACGGGCAGAAATTCATTGATGAGATCAATGGGGACTGGGGCGGTAAGCCCATTATGGACCTGATGAATGGCCTGGATTATGTCGAGAAGACGTATCCGTTCATAGATAAAGAGCGTGAGTGTGCGCTGGGCGCGTCCTATGGCGGATACGCCATCGACTGGTTGCTTGGTCACACCACACGCTTCAAGTGCATGGTCTCGCACGATGGTATGTTCAACACCGTCTCCGCTTTTGGAACGACGGAAGAGCTGTGGTTCAACGTCTGGGAGTTCAAAGGAACTCCATGGACGAATCCCACTGCATACAAAAAATGGTCTCCGAATCAATACGTCAGCAAATTCAAGACACCCACGCTGGTCGTGCACGGGCAACTGGATTACAGGCTCGATATCTCCGAAGGGTTTCAGCTGTTCACGACGCTTCAACTGCTGAAAGTCCCATCGAAAATGCTCTATTTCCCCGATGAGGGGCACTGGGTCTTGAAGCCGCAGAACAGCCAGCTTTGGTACAAGATAGTGGGGGATTGGGTAGATCAATGGGTCAAGGGTTCCCGGGCAACCCAGGCTACGAGAGGTGAATGATCTGGAGCGGGTAGTTCATATCTCCGGATAAATATCGAAGAATGCCTCCACGCTGTTTCGTAGTTGAGCCTCGATCTCCTCTTTGCTCCCTTCGAGCACATGCATGGTGACGCGCGCTGTATGTCCATTTTTTAATTGCACGGGAGCGTCGCCTACGGATTTGATTTCGTCAGATGGCAGTAATCGCATGCCATACACGAGTGTGAGATTCGCCATATAAGTAGTGTAACGAAGGTAATGAGGCTGCATTGCTGCGCCTCTGGCTTGTCTGTTCTACAATCCGCTTCGTGCGAGTTCTCCACTTCATTCTTCTGTGCTCGTCCGCGGTCTCCGCGCAAAGCTCTCAGGACAAGCCAGCGAAGCAGGAGCAGGGCCCTCCTCTAAAAGTAAACATCCTCAATGTATGCACCCCCGGAACCGAGGAACAGCAGGAGATGAAATCCGCGCTGGCTCGATTGCCAAAGGCTCCTGCGTTTGTAAGCGACTACGAAATCTCGCGTGGTGTTTCGACCGTCGAGGAAGGCAAAACCGCAAAGTACGTTCGGCTGCGCCGCGAGTTCAAGAACGACTCCCCACTGCAAACCATTCAATATTCCCTGAGCTCCGACGCGGAGAACACGATTGAGACACTAGTCTTTCGCGGGCGGAATGTGAAAGATCTCCTGGCGCTCTCGATCGAAGATAAACTGTCCACGTCGGTCAGCAAGCCTTCAACCGTGATTCAGACTGACACGCCGGCATCTCGGCTGCGCGTGGAGCGAGCGGGAAAAACAACCCTGGGTCTCGCCCGCTGTGAGGGTGTAGATCAATCCCTGTACGAACCCATTTTCGCGCAAGCATCTGCAACACTGGCTGATTACCGCCGATTCCTGAGGCTGCGGACGATGCTGGCCGGCGATATTGCCTGGTTCAATTCGAGCTCAACGTCCGGACCATCCACACACACGGACCGCTCAGCTAGGACCAAGAAATCTGAAGAGCCTCCGACGTCACCGGCTGGACCACACTAGCCACGGTGTGGCGGGTACAATGTGTTTTCCTGAATCGCGCGCCTGAGTCTTCCTGCGGGAGTACTGAATCCAATCTCTACGGACTATGGAAAATTCTGTACGCAATGTGGTGATTCTCGGCTCGGGATGCTCCGGATTAACCGCTGCTATCTACGCTGCTCGCGCAAACCTGAAGCCCTTGGTGATCGAGGGGCATGAGCCAGGAGGACAGCTCAGCATTACTACGCTGGTCGAAAACTTCCCGGGATTCCCGGAGGGTATTCAGGGTCCTGAGTTGATTGAGAACATGAAGAAGCAGGCGGCCCGTTTTGGCGCTGAATACATGATCGGGCATTTGGTCAGCGCGGATTTCACCAAGCGTCCTTTCGTGCTGAACTTCGGTAACAAAAAGCTGCTGACGCGCACGTTGATTGTGGCCAGCGGAGCCTCGGCCCGTTGGCTGGGTATTCCCAACGAGCAAGCACTGATCGGACACGGGGTTTCATCGTGCGCCACCTGTGATGGGTTCTTCTTTGGCGGCAAGGACATCACCGTCATCGGTGGCGGTGATTCGGCGATGGAGGAGGCGCTTTTCCTTACGCGTTTTGCGAATAAAGTAAGCATCATCCATCGTCGCGATAGTTTTCGTGCCTCGAAGATCATGCTTCAGCGCGCACGCCAGCATCCCAAAATTGAATTTCTTACCGATACTGTTGTCCACGACGTTTACGATGTGCAGAAAAAGGAAGTCACAGGTCTACGGCTCCGCAATTTAAAGACCGGGGCGGAATGGGACTTCCCCACCAGTGCCATGTTCCTGGGCATTGGCCATGAGCCAAACACCAAATGGGCCAAAGGACAGCTCGATAGCGATCTGGATGGTTATTTGGTCACCAAGAACTACGTGTTCACAAAAGTGCCCGGAGTCTTCGCCTCTGGCGACGTACAGGACCGGCGGTACCGGCAGGCGATCTCCGCCGCCGGAACCGGGTGCATGGCGGCCATGGAAGCTGAGAGATTTCTGGAGGAAGAGGGGCTGTAAGCGCCAATTCTCTCCTGTAACTATGGATTTCTCTTGTTGCAAGCGGCCGGTCATAGTGATAGCCTTCTGAGCCTCAGTTCCCCCAACTGACGTTTTCGGATTGCATTAAATCCGTTCCATTGGGCTCTCCGTACCAAAGCAAGCTAGATTCCTATTCCTGGCCGAGGTCGAGCCATGAAGTTCAAGCCTTCTTTTTGCTCGATTGCTGTGCTCGCAATCGCGGGATTGTTTTCTTCCTGCGGTGGCGGAAACAACAATAACTCGCAAAGCGGCAATGCCATTCCTGCAACCAAGCTGAATGGAAGCTTCGTCTTCTCTGCCAACGGAACCGATCCGGCCGATGGCAGTTACTTTGTCGCTGGTAGCTTTACCGCGGACGGCAAGGGCGGACTAACGGGGATCGAAGACTTGAATCTTGGATCGGGCGTTGACAGTAACGTCTCGTTTACGGGTACGTACCAGGTTGATTCCGCGGGAAGTGTCTCGGTCACAATCTCTGACGGCACAGGCGTGCCTACCTTTTTCACTTTTCCCATTCCCAGCGGATCTGTGGCCGCCAAACTCAGCTATGACGGCACTGGCAGCGGGACAGTTCAAGCGCAGAACACTAGCGGCTTCACCAATCTCGGCACATTTGCATTCACACTCAACGGCCAAGGGGAAGGCACAGTTACCGGATCGGGAAGCTTCACGACGAATGCGGCCGGAAGCTTCACTGCTGGAGCCGAGAACCTGTCTGATGGGGCCTTCGCGCGCAATAATTCGGCCCTGAATGGAACGCTCAGCCCGATGTTTAGCGGCGGCCGAGGAACGGCGGTGATCGGCGCCGACGTGTTCAGCTACTACGCAATTTCTCAAACGCAAATTGTTCTTGCTGGACTAGAGGACACCACGCTCATTTATGGGACCGCGACAAAGCAGTAAGCCGCGGTTGCGGCGGTACTTTGTTGGGAGGCGAGTATGAAGGGCCAAAGTCTAGTGTTAAAGATTGCGATGCTCTGCCTGGTGCTGGGCACGATCTTCGGAACCACTCCTGTCTTCGCGGCTGATCATCGCGAGGCTCCCATTGTGGACGGGATCCCGGAAGGTGATATCACCGACGTTTACCTCTTCACCGACCCTAACGATGCAACTCGAGTCGTAATGGTCATGAACGTCAATCCGTTCAGTGTCCCAGCTGAACTCCCGAGCTATTCACTGTCTCCCGATTTGCTCTACCAGTTCAAAATCGACAACACCGGCGATGCCCGGGAGGACGTCGTAATTCAAATCGTCGCCGATATTTCTGGGCAGGGACAGACTATCCGCGTGCTTGGCCCAGCCGCGCCTTCCCTTACCGGAGCCCGCAACATCCTGCTCAATTCATCTCCCTCGGCTCAAGGAACGTTCGGAACCATATTTGGGAGCGCCGGTGGAGTACAGGCATTCGTCGGCATGCGCGACGATCCATTCGTCTTTGATGTTGGGCAGTTCTTCCGCATTTTGAACAACACACAAGATGTGTTTCGACAGATCGGCACCAGTTTCCGAGGGCGTGCAGTGCGCTCCGACGGAACCAGTGGAGTCGATGGCTTTGGCGGCTTTGATGTGACTTCTATCGTAGTGTCGCTGCCGAAGTCCATGATTCGAGGCAGCACTTCCAAGGTAAACGTGTGGGCCACGGTGAGCGAGAGAGTTCCCGATCGGCGCAGTCAAGGCCGGGTTTATACGCAATTTGAGCGCATGGGCCAACAAGGCTTCGCTACCGTATTCATCCCGAAAGGCGCGCCCCGTGACGCGGAGAATGCCGAAATCCCAGAACATGATGTGGCAAACTATTCGGGGCTGATCCCGGACGCGCTGACCACGGCTGACACCGACGGCACGGGGAACACAATCCAAGGCAGGGCAAATCTGCTGACCGCGCTCGGACTCACAACGCTGCCGAACGGCGCTCCGCTTCTCCTGCCGGGGACGTTTGCGAACACGAATAAGAATTTACTGCGCGTAGCTCTTTTGCCGGATGTTTTGCGTTTCGATTTGGATCTGCCTGCCAGCAATCCTGCAATTGGGCAATTCGGACTGCAGAATGGCCGGCGGTTGAACGATCCCGCGATCGACATTGCACTGCAACTCTTGCGTCAGCTTGCGGATGTCCATTTCCCATCGGGTGTGACCGGTGGAGGCCCGTTAGGCAGTCGCGCCGCCCTGGAGTGCTCGGCCTTCCCGAGTTGTCAGGATCGTCGCGTATTAGTCGTAGTGCAGGGAACGACTTTCAATAAGCCGGATGCACAGCTGACCGACTTCACGGTGGTCGGAAACGATCGGCCATTTCTAGCCACGTTTCCGTTTCTGGCGCTGCCGCATCCGCTTCCCGGCGAAACCGGCACAATAGGATTCCCGGTGCAGCAGTGATCCCAAGTAAAGACGCAGCATCCTGCGTCTTTACCATTGTTCTGCTGGCACTCGTCTGCGGCGCTCAAACGCCACCCCAAGCGGTCGCATCGCACGCCACCGACGAGCGCATTCGCTTCTTCCAGGCACAACTCTCGCGGGATCCCGACTATTACGTGAATTACAACCGTTTGGCCGGCGCTTATTCATTGAAGGGGCGCGAAACCGGAGACATCAGCTACTACGACCTCGCTGAAAGAGTGATTCAGAAATCGCTCGAGTTGGAATCCCAGCACGAGGAAGCCGCGGCCGCGTACGGGCAATTGGGCGCAATTCAATTCGCAGAACATCGTTTTCCAGAAGCGGCTTCGAATGCCGAACATGCGTTGAAACTCTCTCACGATCCAGCGGCCCTGGCGCTCGCCGGTGACGCGCAGCTCGAAATGGGGAACTACGCAAAAGCTGAGGCATGGTTTGTACAGCTTGTCCCTCGAAACGATGGACGTCCCCATACTGGTCAGGAGTACTTGAGAGCTACGCGTGAGGCTTCGCTGGCGTGGATGCGCGGTGATATTGAAAACTCGATGTTGCTGATGAAGCAGGCATGCGCTCTCTCCCAGCAAGCGCACTTACCCGCCGAGAACGTGGCATGGACACATTTTATGCTTGGCGAGCAATTGTTTCAGTCCGGAAATTTGGCAGAGGCTGAAAAGGAAATGAATTATGCGCTCCGAGTCTTCCCCTTCTATCATCGCGCTCTGGCAGGTATGGGACAGATTCGCGCCGCTCAACTTCGTTTCTCCGAGGCTGCTGATTTCTACCAGCGCGCAATCGCCGTTATTCCGCTGCCGATTTATGCGAGTGCTCTCGGGGATGTCTATAAGCGTCAAAAGAAAGACACGGAGGCAGAGAAGGAGTACGCACTCGTGGAATACATCGGGCAGTTGGGGGCACTAAATAAGCAGGTCTACAACCGCGAGTTGGCGTTGTTCTTTGCCGATCATGATCGTCACCTGAGTGAGGCCTTGGCGCTGGCCCGAAAAGAACTCGAGGCGCGGCACGACGTTTACACATGGGACACGCTGGCGTGGGCGCTGTTGAAAAACAATCGCCCTCAGGATGCTCAAGAAGCCATCCAGAAGGCGCTCGCTGCCGGCACGCGAGATCCAATCCTGTTCTTCCACGCCGCGGCAATTGAGCGCAAGCTAGGAAACCCGCACGCTTCAGAGTTCGCGCAGAAGGCTCTCAAAATCAATCCTGAATTTCATGTGCTGTATGCCAATGAAGCCCGCGCCTGGACAGGCGTTCCGACATCCAATCTTGTTGGCACACTGAGCCACAACTGAGCGCGCAGTAATGCCATACCGGCGAGGTGGTTTGCCGGAATGCTGCCCTTCTGGAACTACGATCATCAGCATGTTTGAACTCTATGCCGAGGAGGGTCGGAGAGTTTTGTTGTTTGCTCGTCAACACGCAAGCAACGCTGGCGCGACTCGTATCGAGTCACAACATCTTCTTCTCGGGATCCTGCAGGAAACTCCCTCAGTCATTTACCGTCACTTCCCACAAGAGCTGGACCCAATTAAGAACGAGCTACTTGGCGGACAGCTTAGGGGTGCGAAGGCCTCGGATGTGGGTCTGCCACTCAGTAATGAGTCCAAGCGGATTCTGCCCTATGCGGCCGATTCTCGCGCAGTCGTAAACAACATCATCCGCTTAGGAACGGCTACGCTGATCGTGAAGTAATACGGCAAGTCGTCGCAACCTTCTGGAGAGCGAGATCACATGGATGATGAGACGGTAAAATCATTCATCCGATGAACTCCATCCTTGTAGTCGACGACGAGACCGACATTCGCAAGTCGCTGCGCGGTGCCCTTGAGGACGAAGGGTTCAAGGTCGGTACGGCTGACAGCGGCGAGGCTTGTCTTGAGGCGCTAAACACGCGATCTTATGATGTCATCCTGCTGGATATCTGGCTGCCTGGCATCGATGGGCTGGAGACGCTGGAGAAGATTAAAGAACACCAGGATCCTCCGGAGGTGATTATCATCTCCGGGCACGGCACGATCGAGACTGCCGTTCGGGCTACTAAGCTGGGAGCATTCGACTTTCTGGAGAAGCCGCTGTCGCTTGAGCGGTTGCTCATCCTTATTAAGAACGCTATGGAGGCGCGGAGGCTGCGCGGGGAAAACCGCGAATTCCGCAGGCAGCTCGAGGCGAAGAGCATCATCGTCGGCGAGAGCGTCCCGACTAAGGCGTTGCGGCAACAAATCAGTCTCATGGCTCCTACTAATGGACGCGTGCTGATCTACGGCGAGTCCGGAACGGGAAAGGAGCTGGTGGCGCGGGCGATTCACAACCAGAGCCTGCGTCGCGACAACGTATTCACCGAGGTCAATTGCGCTGCGATTCCGGAGGACTTCATTGAGCCCGAATTATTCGGATATCGGAACTCTGCGGTATCGGGCGACTCAGCCGAGAAGATCGGGACGTTTGAACGCGCCGATGGAGGCACGCTGTTCCTGGACGAAGTCGGGGACATGAGTCTGAAGACTCAATCCAAGGTGCTGCGCACACTGGACGAGCAGCGATTCACGCCGGTCGGGGCTGCTGAGCCGGTCACGGTCGATGTGCGGGTAATCGCCTCCACAAACAAGAATCTCGAAGAAGAGATCGCGAGCGGCAACTTTCGCGAAGATCTCTTCTATCGGCTGAACGTGATTCCCTTTTATGTTCCTCCATTGCGGGAACGGATTGAGGACGTTCCTCTTTTGGTCAAGCACTTCCTCAAAGAATTCTCTGCGCGCTACAGTCGCCGGACCAGGGAAATTGCAGATGACGCCACTGACATTCTTATGAAGTATTCCTGGCCCGGTAATGTGCGCGAACTGCGTAATATGATCGAGCGCATTGTGATCATGAATCCTGGGGCAACAAAGCTGGAGCGGAAGCACCTGCCGCCCCTCGTCTATCGTGACGGTTCGCGCCGCAGCGCCACTCCAGAATTCTCTTCGCTGCAGCAGGCGCGCTCCGCCTATGAGCGCGACTACATTCTGAAGAAGCTCGACGAAAGTAAAGGAAACATCAGCCGCGCAGCAGAGATTCTCGGTTTGGAACGCAGTCATCTTTATCGCAAGATGAAGGCCCTGGGAATTTCCGTGAAGGAATGAATTCTCCAATAGGGCATGATCGCGATGCGAAGGCGCTACTCATTCTTCCACCGATATGCTCCCTCCTGCTGCAGCCCAATATGCGCCAGCACCCGGCAAGCGAACTGCCGAGCCATCTCCTCCAGCGATGCAGGGAGATTATAAAAAGTCGGAATCAGCGGGTACACGGTGGCTCCGCCGTCGGCAGCACGATACATATTCCTGATATGGATCTTGTTCAGCGGCGTCTCGCGCACGCACAGTACCAGTGGACGCCTTTCTTTCAGACAAACGTCGGCGGCACGCTCAATGAGGTTTCCCGCCAAACCATTCGCTACCTGCGCCAGAGTTCCCATACTACAGGGCAAAACGATCATCGCGTCTGTGGGGTACGAACCGCTTGCAACGTTCGCGCCGATGTCGTTGTTTCCTTGCTCTTGAATTTTCTTGCTCTTCATGCCTAACAGCTGGGCTACGAGATCGCTACGTCCACGGATCTTCAGCTCCTCGGCAAACACCCGCAGCGCATTGTCTGACGCGATGAAATTGACGGTGGTAATTCGCGGATCGCCTTCGACTACGCGCAGCAGCTCCCGCGCAAAAATCGCTCCGCTTGCTCCAGTCGCTGCGACGGTGAGGTTTTGAACGGTTTCCGGCATCACGTTGGGCTAAGCGCTCCCGGATCTCTCAGCTTCCCCGCCCTGACGCTGGGAAAAGACGCGCTTGAAAATTGCATCCACGTTGCCGAGCTGGCGCTTCAAATCAAATGCCCGTTCCATCTGCTGCTCGGAGAGTTTGCTGCGAATTTCGGCATCGCTGCGCACCGCGTCGCGAAAGTTGTTGCCGTTCTTCCAGGCCTCCATCGCATGCTTCTGCACCAGGCGATATGCGTCTTCGCGCGACATGCCGGACTCTGCGAGATCGAGGAGGAGCTGTCCGCTGAAAATCAGGCCGCCGCTGCTCTCGAGGTTCTTCAACATGCGATCCGGATAAACCAGGAGTGTGTCGATCAGGCGAGTGGTTTTGTGCAGCAGGTAATCCATGAGAATTGTCGAATCGGGAAGAACAATTCGCTCAACCGACGAATGCGAGATGTCGCGCTCGTGCCACAGTGGGACATTCTCCAGTGCTGCCTGCGCATTCGAGCGCACTACGCGTGCCAGTCCGCTGATCTGTTCGCATGTGATCGGATTGCGCTTGTGCGGCATGGCTGAAGAGCCCTTTTGTTTTTCGCTGAAGTATTCTTCTGCCTCACGCACTTCCGTACGCTGCAAGTGGCGGATCTCGACGGCGATCTTGTCCAAAGTGCTGGCAATTACCGCCAGAGTCGCAATGAAAAAGGCGTGCCGATCGCGCTGAATGACCTGGCTGGAGATCGCGGCTACTTTTAATCCAAGCCGCCCGCAGATTTTTTCTTCCAGTTCGGGAGTTAAGTGCGCAAGCGTCCCTACTGCACCGGAAATCTTTCCCACGCGCATATCTTCAGCTGCGTGCTCAAAGCGTTCGATGTTGCGCTCGATCTCCGAATACCAGTTCGCTAACTTCAATCCAAATGTTGTCGGCTCAGCATGAACGCCGTGCGTTCTTCCAATGATGGGCGTGTTCTGGAATTCAAGTGCGCGCCGCTTGAGGACGGTCTTGAGTGCCTCGAGATCGTTACGGATGATCAGCGAAGCCTCGTGAATCTGGAGGGCCTGTGCCGTGTCGACGACGTCGTTGGAAGTGAGGCCGAAGTGCAGCCAGCGCGACTCTAGTCCGACTTTTTCCGCTACCGCCGTTGTAAATGCAACGACATCGTGCTTGACCTCGGATTCGATGGCCTGGATACGCTCCAGATCGAAGTCGCCGCGTTCGCGAATAGCTTTCGCTGCCGACAGGGGGACCATACCGGCTTCAGCGAGAGTTTCTGTCGCCGCAACCTCCACTTTTAACCATCCTCGAAAGCGGTTCTGTTCGCTCCAAATACGCCCCATTTCGGACCGCGTGTATCTCGCAATCAAGCTTGGAAGTCTCCAACCGCGCCGCTGGCGCGACTTTCTGTCTGTAAGAGCGACAAAGAAGAATAGCCCAGAACCTCAGGTTCGCGCGAACTAGCCCGAAGCACGCTTCGCGGTGCGCTAAACTGGATATTCAGGCGGCGTTAACCGTTCCCGGACTGATGACTCTGGTCGCGGAATCTGACGTCACCCTCGGGCCCATGTCGACGACTCACTCTGCTGCTCGCGCTTCCAGTTTGGCCGATTTCACCACCGACCTTCGGGTAATTCCTCTCTCCATTATCTGCATTGGTATCGGCGTAGTTGGCGCATTTCTGGCTCTGATTCTGCTGAAGCTTATTTATCTTTTCACTAACCTGTTCTTCTTTCATCGCTGGAGCTTCGAATTTAATTCTCCGGCTCAGAACACACTGGGGATTTTCGTGATTCTAGTTCCCATTGTGGGCGGTTTGATCGTTGGCATCATGGCGCGCTTCGGTTCGGAACGCATTCGCGGACACGGAATTCCCGAAGCTATCGAAGCGATTCTGTTGCGCGGAGCAAAAGTGGAACCGCGGGTCGCAGTTTTTAAACCGGTTTCTGCTGCGATCGCTATCGGCTCCGGCGGACCGTTCGGGGCCGAAGGACCAATCATCATGACGGGCGGAGCCGTCGGATCGCTGATTGCGCAGCTCTTCCATATGAGCAGCGCGGAACGCAAAACACTGCTGGTTGCTGGAGCCGCGGCAGGAATGTCGGCAACTTTCGCGGCTCCGATTTCTGCTGTTCTGCTGGCCGTTGAGTTACTGCTGTTTGAATGGGAGCCGCGCAGCCTGATTCCCGTAGCCATGGCAAGCGCCACTGCAGCGGCGGCGAGACACTACTTGCTGGGCCTTGGTCCCTTGTTTCCCATTCCGGAACACCACATTGCCGTGGACGCTGTCGGATTAGCCTCATGCATGCTCGTGGGGCTGCTGGCGGGGCTGCCGGCTGCCGCCCTGAGCTCAGCTATTTACGTGGTGGAGGACGGCTTCGCGCACCTGCCCATCCATTGGATGTGGTGGCCGGCAATTGGCGCCGCGGTGGTAGGAATCGGCGGCTATTTCTTTCCCCAAGCTCTCGGCGTCGATACGACGTCATTGCCTCGCTGCTTGACCATGACCTGACCCTGAAAGCTCTGATTGGCATTTTCCTGGTCAAGGCATTATCTGGTCAGTTTCGCTCCGATCCGGAACTTCTGGCGGCGTTCTCGCTCCGCTCCTGATGATGGGTGGCGCGCTCGGAGGTCTCGAAGCTCGTTTCCTCCCTCACTACGGAACTGGTTTATGGCCTCTGGTCAGCATGGCAGCAGTCCTTGCAGGCGCTCTGGGCGCACCTCTTACAGCAGTGGTCTTCGGCTTCGAGCTCACACATGATCCGGGCGTATTGCTGCCGCTCCTGATTTCTGCGTTAGTGTCGTACGGTCTGGTTGTGCTGACCTTGCCCAGGTCGATCCTCACAGAAAAACTGAGCCGCCGTGGCTATCACCTCTCGCGCGAATACATTGTCGATCCCATGGAGAGCCTCGCGGTCGAAGAAGTGATGCGGACGCAGATCGCCAGACTCATTCCCGGCGCGACCCTCGATCAGCTTCACCAGGCTTTGCAGGTGAATGACAGCCTTGGGGTACAACGACTATTTCCGGTCGAGGACCATAATGGGAAGATGATCGGCGTAATCCCTCGCTGGGATCTCGAGCAGTTCGTTACCGGAAGAAAGGGACCTCGCTCGCAGCGCTGATCATCGAAACTCCCGTCACTGCCTATAGCGACGAGCGCCTGACGACCGCTGTTCAGCGAATGGCTAGCAGTGGGTTCACGAAGCTGCCTGTCGTCAAACGCGAGCATCCTAACGAGGTTGTCTGCATAATCTCCATTTCCGACTTGTTGAAGGCACGAAGTGCAGCACAGGAGACGGAAGAACGTCGCGAACGAGTTCTGCAGTTGAGCGTGCCCCTGCTGTTTCGCGGTCAGGAAGACGAAGATTCGAAGGGGAGTGCGTCTTAGGAAACGCGGCTCTGTAGCGAGGTGGTCTTCTTCAAGTAACGTCGCCCGCGAATCTCATGATCGCCACCGAGTACCATGCGAATGGCTTCGCTATAGGCTACATGCTCCTGTTCCAGGATCCGCTCCGCAAGACTGTGCTCGTCATCGTCGGGCAGCACAGGAACTGAACGTTGCGTGATGATCACGCCATGGTCGAGATTCTCATCAACGAAGTGCACCGTGCATCCGCTGACCTGGACGCCGTATTCAAGTGCCTGGCGCTGCGCCTCGAGTCCGGGGAACGCGGGTAAGAGCGAGGGATGGATGTTCAATACCCGATTGGGAAATGCTTCGAGAAACACCGGCGAGATTAGGCGCATGTATCCCGTGAGGCAGACAAGATCGACTTTGTGCTCGCGCAGACAAGCGACGACCGCGGCATCGTGCTCTGCGCGGGGGAGTCCTTTACTCTGGATTACATGTGCATTGAGCTCGCGCTGCTCGGCAGCTTGCAGGCCCGGAGCATAGGGCATGTTGGAGATCACGACTGCGATCTCAGCGCCGGGGATTTTTCCTGCCGCAATGTTGTCGGCGATGGCGATGAAGTTGGAGCCGCGTCCGGAAAGGAGAATGCCGAGACGTTTCATACTTTTGTTTTTCTTTTGTCATTCCGAACCGCCGCGTTTTGGCGGGAGGAATCCCTACGGGCTGCTACCCTGTTTGCTCGGTCCACTCTTATTAATAGTTATGCTCACAACAAAAAATAGGACGTTTGGCTTGTACCTTACCGTTTAGCAGTTCATAGGGATTCCTCCCGCCACAAATCGGAGGTTCGGAACGACAGGGCGACGCCCACGAAGCAATCAAGAGTAGACAACGCGACGATCGCCTTTAACAATCCGCCCAATCGTATAACCCTTCTCATTGATGCGGTCCAGGATGCTCTGCACACGCTTGAACTTGTTCGGCGGCACGACAAGGATCATGCCAATTCCCATATTAAATGTGCGCATCATCTCCTCCTGATCCACGTTGCCGAGCTTCTGCAGATGTTGAAAGACTGGTAGCACCGGCCACGATCCAAGTTGAATGTTTGCCGCCGCTCCTTTCGGCAAAACCCGAGGCAGGTTCTCGGTGATGCCTCCGCCCGTAATGTGGGCGATGGCTACGACCGCGTCGGACTCAAGCAGGCGGCGCACGATCGGCCAATAGCTCTTGTGCGTACGCATCAACTCTGCGCCTGCCTTGTTCTTAATCTCGCTGACAAACGTTTCCGGAGTGTAGCGCGCAACTTCAAAGAAGAGCTTGCGAGCGAGTGAGTATCCATTCGTATGAAGTCCGTTCGAGGGCAAGCCAAGGATCACGTCGCCCATCTCGACACGCTCGCCTGTAATAATGCGATCGCGTTCGACGACCCCAACGATGAAGCCCGCGATGTCATACTCGCCGTCCGAATAAAATCCGGGCATCTCGGCGGTCTCGCCACCGATCAGCGCGCATCCGTTCTGCCGGCAGGCGTCTGCCAGGCCAGAGACAACTTTCTCCGTCACCTCCGGATCGAGTTTGCCGCTGGCGAAGTAGTCAAGGAAGAAGAGCGGAGCAGCGCCTTGCACCGAAATGTCGTTCACGCAGTGGTTCACAAGATCGGCTCCCACCGTGTGATGCAGGTTCATGTCGAAGGCGACCTTAAGCTTGGTGCCGACGCCATCTGCGCTCGAGACCAGTACGGGATCCTTGTATTTCTGGCCCAGCGAAAACAATCCGCCAAAGCTGCCGATGTCGCTGAGAACGTTCCGATTGAAAGTCTTTTGCGCGAGGTACTTGATGCGCTTCTTGGCGCGATCGGCACGGCTGATGTCTACGCCGGCATCAGAGTAGGTGATAGGACGGCGATTGGTTTTCTGAGCTGAGGATTGGGCCAAGCAGTCGGGTCCTTCTGATGGTTTGCGAGGACGGGAAAGAAAAAGTGTATCACTTGAGGCAGAGAAGCATGCCGGTCCGGCGCCAGCGAATCTGTGTCATGTGACTCACTGATGATGCGTAGAGGCCCACTTGGTGTAGCCAGTTCGGGTCGAGCCATGCCGAACTCGGCGCATCGTAGGACCAGAACACTACCAGCGGCTCGCCGATGACACTCTCTGCCTGTATCGGTCCCCAGTAGCGGCTGTCTTCGGAGTTGTCGCGGTTGTCGCCGAGCACAAACAGCATTCCCGCAGGCACGCGATAGGGTCCGATGTTTTCCTGCCAAGTCCAACGGCGGCTGGGACGCACACGGGCATAACTCTCTCGCCAGCGGATGCCGTTTACATAAAGCACCCCGCCGTGAAGAGCAACAACATCTCCGGCTTCGGCGATTACACGCTTGAGGTAGATCTCGCCCGGTTCAAAAGGGCTACGGAAGGCAACAATTTCCCCAGGGTGTGGAGTACGCAGCTGCGGCAGTCGGAGCTGGGTAAACGGTACCCGCGGACCATAAGGCAACTTAAACATTAGAAGGTGGTCGCCCACGAGCACCGTTCTTTCCATAGAGGCAGTGGGTACCATGCCGAGATCAAGAACGAACGAGAAGATGAAAACGACGGCAATCGCGATCCAAAAGAGCGGTCTTGAGAATCGCACGAACCGCTCGCGAGGCTTCGGTCTCGTTTCAGCGCACGTCAGTGGTGCAGCCGCTACTTGCAGATCCAAAGCTACAGATATGGCGCTCAAAGAAGCTCCAGGAGCTAACGCAATTGTGAGCTGCGCAACAGGAGCTTGGAATAAGGAGTTGTACTTAACTCAGCTGAAAAGGATTCATTGCGGTGGTTACTTGAGTACAGCGGTTGCTGGTTGAAGTCGAGGGTTTGTTTCAGGACTGCCGCGCGAAGGCGCGCGGTGTTCCCTAAGAAGTTCGCTACTTGGAAGGGCTTCGCCGTTCACTCCGCCGTCTGTTTTCTCCCGCGCGTGCGACCGTCCTGCGTTCACCGGATCGGCGCTCACTGATGCGGCGGTCGACCTCGGGCCACGTAAGTTCGGGCATAACCTGGATGCGATCCACCGTGGCGGCAACGCCGTAGCGTCCCTGTGATCTTTGGTCTTCGACGCGATTGACAGTTGCACGGCAGCAGACCCATCTTGCGGCCTCCCCGGTGATTTCCTTGGGCAAGATCATCACGATATCTACCGGGCTGCCTTCGCTCACTTTGGTCGAGCACTCAAGGAAGATGCCGGATTGGCTAAGGTTCTTCGCCTCTGCCGAAATGTTGTTCCCATCGACATGCACCTTAGCAGGAATTTTTAGCTCCTTCCGAGGTGAACTTCGCTTCTCCTGGGCGGTTTCCGGTCCGGGCGTCGCCATGCGTTGAGTCTCCTGTTTTTCGTCTATTGAGAGCTGCCGCAGGATACGCCAGTTTCCTTCTGAAGTACATACAAGCCACAGCTGAGCCGGGACTTAAACGAACCTAGCTACGCACCGGAAGTACCAAAAATCTTCGAAAACTATTTGACAGGGGCGGGTTGAATATTTATACATAAGAATGCATATTCATGCATCATGTCGAAGCTCACGAGGCAGCAATTGATATTGCAGCTGATTGAAAACGGGAACGTAGCAAATCAGGAGGACCTGAGGCGCGGTCTTGCCCGCCAGGGACACCAGGTCACTCAGGCTACGCTCTCGCGCGACATCCATGACCTTGGCATCGTTAAGACCGCGAATGGTTATGTGGTGGCGGCGCAGGCAGCCGGAGAGGCTGGACTTCCCTCCGCCGAGCGGCTGGTTCGGGAGTTTGTGTTGAGCGTCCGTGAGGCGCAGAACCAGCTTGTGCTGAAAACCAGCGTTGGCAGCGCACAGCCGGTGGCGGCGGCGCTTGATGCCGAAGGCTGGGAGGAGATGCTGGGGACGATCGCCGGCGACGACACCATCCTGATCATCTGCGAGAACAAACACCACGCAGAGCGTATGGCCAACCGCATAAGGGAGATGCTTGCTTAGTGAACGCGCAACTCCAAACGGCGGTCGTTGGCGCGACCGGTTATGCCGGATTTGAACTCGCGCGCATTCTCGGACGACATCCCCGGCTTAGCAGACCACTACTGTTCTCTCGCGAGTCTGGAAACTCCGCCGATCTCACTGAGTACTACCCGCACGTGCTCGGCAATGGGCAGCTGCGAGTGCATCCCTTCGATTGGCAGAAGCTGGGCGAAAGCAAAGTCGATCTGCTCTTCCTTGCCACGCCACATGAGACCTCGCGCGAGTGGGCTCCTGAGGCGCTGAAGCGCGGCATGCGCGTGATCGACCTCAGCGGTGCGTGGCGACTCAAGCACGAAGCTCATCGCGCGATCTACGGTTTTCACGATGCTGATCCGAACTTGGCTAACAGCGTGGCCGGCAAAGCCGTGTACGGCTTGCCGGAACTGCGCTCGAAACAGATCTCGGGATCGACGCTGATCGCAAATCCGGGCTGCTATGCCACCTCGATCATCGTCGCACTCGCTCCGCTGGTTGCAGCAGGCGTGATCAATCGCAGTGCCGGAATCGTCTGCGATTCCAAATCGGGAGTTTCGGGCGCAGGCAAGCAGCCAACGGCTACGACTCATTTTGTGGAAGTGGCGGACAATCTTTCCGCATATGGCGTCTTCACACATCGGCATCTGGGAGAAATTCTCGAGCAGCTCAATCTGCAGGACGAGGAACTGACGTTCACGCCGCATCTGCTTCCCATTCCTCGCGGAATCCTTTCCACAATTTATGTGCGGCTCGAGCAAGCGATGACTTCGGCTGAGGTCGGGTCGATTTTTACCAAGTTCTACGCTGGGCGCCCGTGGGTTCGGATCTTCGGCAGCAAGCTGCCGCAGATTCGCTACTCGCTGCACACCAACTACTGCGATCTCGGTTTCAATCTCAGTGCCGATGGCAAACGGCTGGTTGTGGTCTCGTGCCTGGACAACCTCATGAAAGGCGCTGCCGGCCAGGCGGTGCAGAACATGAACGTGATGTTCGGCTTCGACGAAAAGGACGGGCTGAATTGAGAGTCGTAGTAAAGATCGGCGGTGCCGCCCTGGATAACAAGGAGCTCGCGCACAAGTGTGCGCGCGCCATTGTGGACCTTGCCGACAGCAACCATCACCAGGTTGCTGTCGTGCACGGTGGCGGCACGGAGCTTACGCGAACCCTTCATCAGCTGGGCAAGGAAAGCAATTTCATAAACGGTCTACGCGTTACTGATTCGGAAACGCGTGATGTAGCTCTGATGGTTTTGGCCGGTAAGGTGAATAAAGCTCTGGTCGCCGGAATCGCGGCGCTAGGCAAGCCGGCGATTGGGATGTGCGGGGCCGATGGTCTCAGCTTCCGCGCGCGCAAGAAGAAAACAAACGGCTGCGATCTGGGATTTGTAGGAGAAATCTGCTCCGCCGATCCACGCTGGATCGAATCCATTTGGAACGCGGGCGGAATTCCCGTGATCTCCAGCGTCGCACTGGGTACCGACGGTCAGTACTACAACGTGAATGCGGACCAGACTGCTGCCGCTTGCGCCGTCGCATGCCGGGCACATGCACTCATCTTCCTTACTGACGTGCCTGGCGTGAAGAGCGCCGATGGTTCCGTGATCCGCTGGCTGCAGATAAAGCAGATCGAAGACCTCGTAAAGACATCCGTAATCCGCGGCGGCATGCTTCCTAAATTGGAAGCCTGCCAAGAGGCGTTGCGGCGAGGAGTAGGTCGAGTGCGCATTCTTCCGGCAAGCGAAGCTGGGCTGCTCCCGGATTTCTACACGTGCAAGATCGACTGCGGCACCGAGGTGATGGTGGCATGAAACTGACTGAGGCAAAACAGAAAGAAGCGCAGCTTCTGCTGCCTACGTACGATCGCGTTCCGCTGCTGCTCGAGCGCGGCAAAGACGTCTATCTGTACGACGCCGATGGCCGCAAGTATCTCGACTTCATCACTGGCATCGGCGTGAATGCCTTGGGATACGGCGATCGCGCGGTGCTGAAGACGATCGCCAAGCAGTCCGCGCGTTTGATCCACTCTTCAAACCTCTTCTACCACGAGTTCACAACGCCGCTTGCGGAACGGTTGACACGAATTTCGGGGCTCGATCGGGTATTCCTCTCGAACAGCGGCACCGAGGCGTGGGAGGGTGCGCTCAAGATCGCTCGCGCGTACGCGAAGAAGAAAGCTCCCGCCGGATCGGAGCCGAAGTGGCGTGTGCTGGCGATGGAGAACTCTTTCCACGGCCGCACTTATGGATCGCTCTCGACCACAGGCCAGGCAAAGTACCGTGATCCGTACGCGCCTGTTCTTCCTGGCATTGAGTTTGTCACCTTCAATGACGTTGAAGACCTGAAGCAGAAATTCAACGACAGCGTTTGCGCGGTGGCAATCGAGACGGTCCAAGGCGAGGGCGGCATTCAGATCGTCTCGAGCGAATTTCTGGAGACCGCGCGTGCTCTCACCGCGGGTAGTGGTGCGCTGCTCCTGATCGACGAGATCCAGAGCGGGCTAGGGCGCACCGGGCGGTGGTTCGCCTATCAACACTACGGAATCACGCCAGACATCGTCGCCATCGCGAAGCCAATTGCTGGCGGCTTGCCGCTTGGCGCGTTGCTTACCACCAACGAAGCCGCAAGCGCGCTGAAGCCAGGCATGCACGGCACTACGTTCGGCGGTGGTCCGCTAGCGTGTGCAGTTGCTTGCACCGTGATCGATCAGATTGAGACGCGGAAGCTGATCAAGTCCAACCGCGAGTTGGGCAAGTACTTCGTCAAGAAGCTCGAAGCACTTAAGAAAAAGCACAAGTCAATTCGCGACGTGCGCGGTCTGGGCTTGATGGTCGCGGCCGAACTCGATTCCGCCGATCTGGCCAAAGCAGTAGTTCCGGCAATGCTGGAGCGTGGCGCGATCATCAATCGCACGCACGAAACTACGCTGCGCTTTCTGCCCGCATACATCATCATGAAGAAACACATTGATGAAGTAGTGAAATCGTTGGATACAACACTCAAGCAGCTCGAGAAGCACTACATCCAGAAAGAAGCGCCTGTCTCGCCGGAAGGCGAGCTGGTTGCGCAAGGGAGCACACATTGAGCACTCGATCCGTAACCCAGGTTCCAGTAAGCCCGATGCCACAGATGCAGTCGTGGTGTGAGGACCTGATCTCCATCAACGATCTCGGTCCGTCGGGAATCAGCTCCGTACTTGATCTTGCCGCATTGCTCAAGGCTCGCCCCGTAGATTTTCGCGGAGCACTTGCCGGCAAGCAGCTAGTGATGTTCTTCGAAAAGCCCTCGTTGCGAACGCGGCTTACTTTCGAGGCTGGTATCACCAGCATGGGCGGACACGCGTTCTTTGTCGACCAGACCGCCTCGCGCATCGACGCGCGCGAAAAGCTTAGCGACATCGCTCACAACCTCGAGCGCTGGGTCGATGGCGTAGTACTGCGCACCTTCGCTCACGCGACAGTAACGGGAATGGCGGAGCACGCGAGCATTCCTGTGATCAATGCGCTCAGCGAGCTCGAACATCCCTGCCAGGCGCTGGCTGACTACCTGACGCTTCAGGAAAATTTCGGCGACCTGCGCAACGTAACCCTCGCTTACGTAGGTGACGGTAATAATGTGGCGCACTCGTTGATGCTGGCTGCAGCATGCCTGGGAAGCACGATCAGAGTGGCTACTCCCGAGGGCTACGGTCCAAAGCTGGAAATCATAAAGCAGTCGAAGAAAATTGCGGCCACAACCGGGGCGACCGTCCAGGTTCTCACCGATGTGCAGAAAGCGGCGAATGGTGCCGACGTGATCTACACGGACGTGTGGGCGAGCATGGGCCAGGAAAACGAGGCGGCGTCCCGCAAACAGATATTCGGCGGCTATCAGGTGAACGACAAGCTCTTCGCCCAAGCCGCTCCGCACGCGATCTTCATGCATTGCTTGCCCGCGCATCGCGGAGAAGAAGTTACCGATGCGGTGATCGATTCACCTCGTTCCGTAGTCTTCGACCAGGCCGAGAACCGGCTGCATGTACAAAAAGCCATCATGCTGATGCTGCTCGGCGGAAACGCGCCGCGCATTTCTGCGGGCCAGAAGAAACCAAGGAGAATTCATGCCTGAGAAAGTTGTACTCGCTTATTCCGGAGGACTCGACACTTCCATCATCATTCCCTGGCTCAAGGAGAACTACTCCTGCGACGTGATCGCCATGGTGGCAGATGTAGGACAGGGCGAAGATTTAGATTCAGTGGTCGTCAAGGCGTACAAGACTGGCGCCTCGAAAGTTGTCGTGCGCGATATGCGTGAGGAGTTCCTCACCGAGTATGTCTTTGCGGCGATCGCGGCCGGCGCGGTGTATGAGCACAAGTACCTGCTGGGTACGTCGCTCGCCCGACCAGTGATTGCTAAGCACCAGGTGGAAGTTGCGCTCCAAGAAAAGGCGACCGCGGTTGCGCATGGCTGTACTGGCAAGGGCAATGACCAAGTACGCTTTGAGCATGCATACCAGGCGCTCGCCCCGCAGCTAAAGGTCATCGCTCCGTGGCGTGAATGGAACCTGAAGTCGCGTGAAGACTGTCTCGCGTATGCCGAAAGCCGCGGAATCCCGGTAGCCGCCAGTCGCGAGAAGATCCATAGCCGCGATCGCAACCTGCTGCACATCAGTCATGAAGGCGGCGAACTCGAAGATCCAGCCAATGCACCACTTGAGACGACATGGCAGTGGACAAATGCTCCGCAGGCGGCGCCTGACAAGGCAGAACTGGTGGAGATCGGATTCGCGCATGGTGTGCCCGTTTCCGTAAATGGGAAGAGCATGACTCCGGTCGCACTGCTTGAGAAGCTGAACGACATAGCTGCCCGTAACGCCGTGGGGCGCGTGGATCTGGTCGAGAATCGCTTCGTGGGCATCAAGTCGCGGGGATGTTATGAGACCCCTGGCGGCACGCTCCTGCTCACCGCTCATCGCGAACTCGAAGCCTTGTGCCTCGATCGCGATCTGATGCACTTCAAACAGCATCTCGCGCTTAAATACGCGGAACTCGTTTACTTCGGACTTTGGTTCACACCGTTGCGCGAATCGCTCGATGCTTTCGTTAGCAGCACGCAGAAGGAAGTCACCGGTACGGTAGGCCTTAGCCTCTATAAGGGCAATGTCTCCGTCACCGCGCGCACGTCGGAGTACTCGCTCTACAGAACTGATCTGTCGTCGTTCACCATGGGCGAAAGCTACGACCAGAAGGACGCCGCCGGCTTCATCCGCATTCTCGGACTACCTGCGCGTTCACGCGCCATCCTGCGCAAAGCTACTCCTGAAGAGGAGGCTGTGTCGGCGTGAAGATGTGGTCGGGCCGGTTCCGCCGGCCGCTGAATCCGGAATTCGAGCAGTGGCAGCGGTCGTTTCCTTTTGACAAACGACTTCTGCCGCAGGAGATGGCTGCCAGCAGCGCACACGCTCGTGCGCTTGCCGGAGTGGGCGTGCTCTCCGCAGCGGAGCTGAAGTCGCTGCTCGACGCCCTTGCCCATGTGAAGCATGCGGTTGAGAGCGATCGACGATTTCTCGAAGACAGCGAAGCCGAGGACGTTCACCATTTCCTCGAGCGCAGGCTGGTTGAACTCGCCGGGGATGTTGGCCTGAAACTGCATGCAGGCCGCAGCCGCAATGAGCAGATCGCTACCGATCTGCGCTTGTTTGTGCGTGACGCGATCGATCAGCTTGGTATGAAGCTCGTCGAATTCGTGGATGCAATCCTCGATAAAGCCAAGGCTGCCGGACAATCGGCGATGCCGGCACACACGCATCTGCAAGCCGCGGAGCCAGTGCTGGTCGCGCACTGGCTGCTCACATACGCGGAGATGCTGCTGCGCGATCACTCGCGTTTGCAGGATTGTCGCGAGCGGTTGAACTTCTGTCCTTTGGGATCCGGAGCAGTCGCCGGAGCCACGCTGCCTTTGGATCGGCAGGCGATGGCTGCAGAACTCGGTTTCACCGGTCCTACGGCTAATAGCATTGACGCGACTAGTGATCGTGACTTTGCGATTGAGTTCGTACAGTCCGCTTCATTGCTCGGCATCCACCTGAGCCGGTGGGCGGAAGAGATGATCCTCTTCTCCACACGTGAGTTCGGATTCGTGCGACTTCCCGAAACGTACTCCACCGGCAGCAGCGCAATGCCGCAGAAGATGAATCCCGATGCGCTGGAGCTAATCCGCGGCAAATCGGGAAGGCTTGCCGGAGCGGCAACTTCATTGTTGATGACCGTAAAAGGCCTGCCTCTTGCCTACAACAAAGATCTGCAGGAGACGCAGGAGCCGGTGTTCGATGCGGCCGATACATCGCTGCAATGCGTACAGACTGCGATCGGCTTCTTGCGCGACTGCGACTTCGACTTCGCTCGCATGGGCACTGCTGCCGAGTGTGGCTTTATGAATGCTATGTCCGCTGCAACATATCTTGCAGCGAAGGGCGTTCCCTTCCGCACAGCCCACGAGTGCAGCGGCAAGGCCGTGAGCTTCTGCCTCGATCGTGGCTGTGAGTTGGCTGATTTGAGTTTGGAGGATTTGAAGCAGTTCAATCCGGCGTTTGACCGCGATTTTTATTCCGCGATCACGCTGGAAGCTGTCCTTGGTTGTCATGATGTTCCAGGCGGTACCGCTCCCGCACAGGTGCGAGCGGCTCTTGAAAATCTCGAACAGCGCGTTCGCGCGCTCCAGGAGGCACTCCATGCTCACGCGTAGAGCCATCCTGCCGGACGTTGAGCAGATCCACAAACTCATCGGCGAATATTCACCCGATGGCACGCTGCTGCCGCGCACACTCGCGGAATTGTCGGAGAATGTGCGCGACTTCGTCGTAGTCGAAAACGAGAACGAGATCATCGGCTGCGGCGCGCTGCACTTCTATGGACGGCATTTGACTGAAATCCGCTCCATCGCCGTTCACCCGACGCACAAGGGCAAAGGGGCCGGCCGCGTTCTGATCGACGCGCTGCTCAAAGAGGCTGAACATCACAAGATCACGTGTGTGTGTCTGTTTACGCGGATTCCAGACTTCTTTGCGAAGTTCGGATTTGAATTCGCCAGTCGCGAGGTGCTGCCGGACAAGATCTATAAAGATTGTCTGAAATGCCCGCGCCTGCACGCTTGCGATGAAGTCGCAATGTACCGTGGCTCGTTGCCCAAGGTGACGCCGGTGAAGCTGGAGGATATCCAGGTTCCGTTGTCCGCCTTGCGAGCTTAGGCAGTACCGTCGGCCGCCGGTACTCAGCGGACACGCGAACCCCGCAGCGAGGCGCGCGGCAGCCGCGCTGATTCGCCAAGCAGGATTGACGGTCGAGGAATTCCAGGGACTACTCTAGCCGCGCTTCTTTCGAAGCTTTCGGCTTGGCCGGCGGGGCTCCAGTCAGTTTGTTTTTCAGTGCCTCGCGCTTCTCACGCATCTTCACAACCTGCTTGTGCCTGCGATTGTCGCGGGACTTGTCGCCATTGATTAAAGACATTCTGAGCTCCTTTTCTATGTCTACATTGTATTCATCCTGGACTGCGACCGACCGAGGGCGGCCGGAACCACGTTGTCCGTGGGTCTTCTTTCATCGTTCTACCGCATACATGTAATCTTCGCGTGTTTGGGCGAATGATTGCGCGACCTTAAGAAAGGCTTTCGCTGCGTGCGAGAGCTTTGAGCGTTTGCGATAGACGATTCGAAGTTTGCGTTCAAACTGCAGCTCGGGCACAGGAATGCTGACCAGTTTGGGCCCAAGTTCTTCCTGTACGGAAATGCGCGGCAGCAGAGCTACGCCATTTCCCATGGCGACGAACTTCTTGATCGACTCGATCGTCGGAAGCTCCACGTTCATGTTAAGCGGCGTCTTTGATCGGCGAAAAGCGTCGATGACCTTTAATCGATACGGGGATTGCACGTTATGAGCGATGAACACCTCGGCGCCGAGTTGTTGGATTTTTACGCGCGATTGTCCGCTAAGGGGATGCTTGCGATGAACGATGAACGTCAGCTGGTCGCTGTAAACGCAGATCGACTGCAAGTCCAGAGAATTTGGGCGGAAGGAAATCACGCCCAATTCGGCGTTGTGATTCAGCAGATCGTCCGGAATACGGCTGGCTAAGGAACGCAGGACGGTGATTTTGATCGTCGGATACAGTCTACGAAACTCATCGAGCACGGGCAGCAAATACAGGCATGTGAACTCGTTGGCCGCGATGCTCAGCTTACCGCGATAGAGCTGGCGCAGCTCCGTAAGTGCTCCCTCGGCCTCCGTCCGCAGGTTCACCATTTTCTGCGCGTATTCGTAAACTACTCTGCCGGCATCGGTGAGCGTGCCATCACGGGAAGACCGATCCAGGAGCGGCTCCCCTAGATGCTCCTCCAGCTTGCGAATGGTTTGGCTGATGGCGGGCTGGCTGCGATGGAGTTTCTGGGCAGCCCGTGAGAAGCTACCTTCCTGCACTACAGCCATGAACGTCTGGAGTTGAAAAAGGTCCATTTCCGCTGCTGAGCGAAACTTATAGAGCCATAAGCAAAAGATATATTAGCACTCTACCTTATGATTCCATAACAATTATAAGCTTGGATTATAGGCGAGCGGAGCTTGAAAATGGTTGTTTCCCTTAGATCATAGAGGAGAGCCATGGAACGAATCACGATCTTCGACACCACCCTACGCGACGGTGAGCAGTCTCCCGGATGCAGTATGAACATCAGCGAAAAGCTGCGCCTGGCGCAGACGCTCGATGCACTTGGAGTCGACGTGATTGAGGCTGGCTTTCCGATTGCCTCCCACGGAGACTTCGCGGCTGTTGAGTTGATTGCCCGAGACATTCGGAGACCAGGCATTGCGGCGTTAGCTCGCTGCAAGCGTGAGGACGTGGAGCGCGCATGGGAGGCGGTTCGGGACGCCGAGCGTCCCCGTATCCACACATTCCTGGCTACCTCCGACATTCATCTCGAATACAAGCTGAAGATCACGCGTGCCGAGGCGCTTCAGCAGGCTCGCGAAGTGGTGTCGCTCGCCAAGTCGCATTGCGATGACATCGAGTTTTCTCCGGAAGATGCCACCCGGTCAGACTTTGACTTTCTTTGCGAGGTTTTGGAGGCCGCGATCGAGGCTGGAGCTACGACGTTGAACATTCCCGATACGGTCGGGTACACGCTGCCGGCAGAGTACGGCGCCCTCATCGCGAACCTCTGCAAGAAAGTGCGCAACATCGATAAGGCGGTAGTCTCTGTGCACTGCCACGACGACCTGGGACTCGCGGTGGCCAATACTCTGGCTGGCGTTGACGCTGGCGCACGCCAGGTGGAGTGCACGATCAACGGCATCGGCGAGCGCGCAGGCAATGCAGCTCTCGAAGAAATCGCGATGGTGATGCGAGTTCGCAGCGATCGTCTGCAGTACCAAACCGGCATCGAAACAAAACTGCTTTACGCGGCCAGTCGGCAGTTGGCGGGAATGATCAGTTTCGGGCCGCAGCCAAACAAGCCGGTGGTTGGCGAAAATGCGTTTGCGCACGCCGCCGGCATTCACCAGCATGGCATGCTCTCGAATCCACTCTGCTACGAAATCATGACTCCTGAATCCGTTGGCGCTCCGGGAACAAAGCTCGTTTTGGGAAAACACTCCGGCCGTCATGCATTGCAGGCTCGGTATACCGAGCTTGGATATCAGCTGAGCCCGAGTGAACTGCAGGAGACTTACACAAGGTTCATCGACTTGGCAGATCGCAAGAAGAACGTTTATGACCAGGATCTGGTTTCCCTGCTGCCGATCGAGCGTCGTTCCAGCCGCGCGGCTGCCACTGCCCCCGATGTCGGCGCGCCAAGTTTCAGATAATAGGTCGAGGCAAAAAAAATGCGGCTTAAAGTTGCGATTTTGCCCGGTGATGGCATTGGGCCTGAGGTGATGAAGGTAGCCACAAAAGTACTTCGCACCCTGGCCGATATCAGCGGATTCGAGCTTCAGGCCCAGGAATATCCAATTGGTGGCGCGGCGCTGGACGTAACCGGATTTCCGCTTCCCAAGACGACACTCGATGCCTGCTTAGAGAGCGATGCCGTTCTACTCGGCGCCGTCGGATCATCAAAATTCGATTCCCTCCCCCAGAACCGCCGTCCCGAAGCGGGACTGCTTCAACTGCGCATCGCGCTCGGCGGATTCGCGAATTTGCGACCCGCAGTGGCATACAGCTCTCTCACTGAATGTTCTCCATTGCGCGCAGCGATCGTTGCAGACGCCAATATTCTTTTCGTCCGAGAACTGCTCGGTGGACTCTATTTCGGCGAACCTCGCGGTATCGACGCTGCCACTCACTCCGCATTCAACACCATGCGCTATAGCGAATCTGAGATTGAGCGCGTCGCGCGGGTGGCGTTCGAGCAAGCTCGGCAGCGGAAGTCCAAGGTCACATCCGTTGACAAGGCGAACGTACTTGAGACTTCGCAGCTATGGCGTAGCGTGGTAACCCGTGTCGCTCAGTCTTATCCGGATGTAGCGCTCGAACACATTTATGTCGACGCATTTGCCATGCACCTGGTAACGAATCCTCAGCGCTTCGACGTGGTTCTCACAGAGAACCTGTTTGGCGACATTCTTTCGGACGAAGCGGCCGCGATCACAGGCTCTCTGGGCATGCTGCCGTCGGCCACCGTGGGCGGCGCGGTGAATCTTTATGAGCCGGTGCACGGCTCAGCGCCCGACATCGCGGGACGAAATCTTGCAAACCCACTGGGCGCGATTGCGTCAGCAGCAATGATGTTGCGTTATACCGCGACTCTACATCGCGAAGCCGACGAGATGGAAGCTGCCACTCGCAGTGTGCTCGCGCAGGGATACAGAACCGCGGACATTCATCGCTCGCCGAGCGAACAGCAGGTTTCAACCACGGAGATGGGAAGCCTCGTCGAAGAGGCGCTTACGGCAGCGATCATCCGACGGCAAGCGTACCACGCGGTATGAGTGATGGAGATGTTGGCTAAGACACTTTTCGAAAAGCTTTGGGAGCAGCACATCGTCCACCAGGATCCTGACGGACGCGCGCTCCTCTATATCGATCTGCATCTCGTGCATGAGGTCACATCACCGCAGGCGTTCGAGGGGCTGCGCCTTAACAACCTTCGCGTGCGCCGCCCCGACCTAACCATAGCGACGGTTGACCACAACGTTCCCACGACTCCGAATCGCCACATCATTTCCGATCCGATCGCCGCACAGCAGATCGAGACTCTGCGCCGAAATTGTCATGACTTTGGCGTGCAGCTGTTCGATATCGATTCATCAGAGCAGGGCATTGTGCACGTAATTGGTCCGGAGCTTGGGCTTACACAGCCGGGAAAGACGATCGTCTGCGGAGATAGCCACACGAGCACACACGGAGCGTTCGGGGCGCTCGCATTCGGTATCGGAACGTCTGAAGTCGAACACGTACTTGCCTCTCAGTGCCTGTGGCAGAAGAAGCCGAAGACGATGCAGATCGTCGTCGATGGCGCGCTACCGCTGGGCGCCACGGCGAAGGACATTGCTCTTGGAATCATCGGCCGCATTGGCTCCGACGGAGCGACCGGATACGCAATCGAATATCGCGGCGCTGCCATTCGCGCTCTCAGCATGGAAGGCCGGATGACGGTCTGCAACATGAGCATCGAGGCTGGCGCCCGCGCCGGGATGATTGCGCCCGACGAAACTACATTCCGCTATGTTTGCGGACGCCGCTTTGCGCCCAAGAATTTCGAGAAGGCGCTCGCACATTGGCAGACGCTCCAGTCGGACGATGAGGCGCGTTTTGATGCGACCGTCAGAATCAACGCCGCCGATCTCGAGCCTTACGTTACCTGGGGTACCAATCCAGGAATGGTAGTTCCCATTAGCGGCCGAGTTCCCGACCCGAGCTCGGCGGCTTCGGAGACGGAACGCGCGGCTGCCGCTCGCGCTTTGGAGTACATGGATCTGAAGCCTGGAAGCGCGATCGAGGACATCGCGATTGATCGCGTTTTTATCGGCTCGTGCACGAACGCTCGCATTGAGGATCTGCGTGCTACGGCTGAGCTTGTCCGTGGATATCACGTGCATCCAGGAGTGCGCGCAATGGTGGTGCCGGGATCGCAGCAAGTGAAGCATGCGGCCGAGGCGGAGGGACTGGATCGCATCTTCCGCGCTGCCGGCTTCGATTGGCGCGAATCTGGATGCTCGATGTGTCTCGGAATGAATCCGGACATACTGCAGCCGGGAGAGCGCTGCGCATCCACCTCCAATCGTAACTTTGAAGGTCGGCAGGGCCGTGGTGGACGCACTCATCTGGTCAGCCCGCCAATGGCAGCCGCAGCAGCCATTACTGGGCACTTCACCGATGTCCGTAAATGGCGTTTCAAAGAGGCGCAATCCGCATGAGGCCTTTCCGCGAACATACCGGCATCGTGGCGCCGCTCGATCGCAGCAGCATCGATACGGACCAGATCATCCCCAAGCAGTTCCTGAAACGAATCGAGCGTACTGGTTACGGAGAGTTCCTCTTCTTCGACTGGCGTTACACCGGCGATGGCGAGCCGCGAGCGGATTTCGTATTGAATCAGCCTCAGTTCGCCGGAGCTTCAATCCTGATCGCAGGGAAAAATTTCGGATGTGGATCGTCACGCGAACATGCTGCGTGGGCTCTATCGGACTACGGTTTTCGCGTGATTATCGCGCCCAGTTTCGCTGATATTTTCGCGACCAACGCCGGCAACAATGGATTGCTGCTTGTGAGGCTCCCCGAGCAACAAATCTCTACATTGCTCGATCACGCTGGGCAAATTCCTTGTTACAAACTGCATGTTTCGTTACTAGACAAGAGGGTTCAAGACGACCAGGGCTTCGGAGCACGCTTCGATATCGACGAGTTCCGTCGCACCTGCCTGCTCGAGGGACTTGATGAGATTGGACTCACTTTGAAACACGAATCCGAAGTCGCTGCCTATGAGAGTCGGATCGCCAACCGGGCCTGGTAACCCGAGCATCACTCTCATCCGAGGTAGAAACCCGGCATGTTGCGCCTCGACTGACTAACTACTGCACGGTCAGCGTTCCGGTACCTGTGATTCCGTTGGCGGTGGCTGTAATCGTTGTCGTCCCGCTCGCCGCATTAGTAATGATCCCCGTGTTGGCGGTAATGGGGATATTTGGGTTTGAAGAGGTCCACGTAGCATTGACTGTCTGCCCGGAGCTGTCCTGTGCCCGGAACGTAAGAGTGGAGCCGACAGATGCTGTAAACGAGGTGCCAGAAGTCGAAGTACAACCGGCGGTACATGAAATTGTGAGATTGCCTCCACCGCCCGTAGTTACAGTGAGAGTGGTGCTGCCACTTTGTCCACTTTGGCTTGCCGTGATGGTTGTAGTTCCTGTCTTGATGGCACTCGCGAGGCCCGAGCTGTTGATCGTCGCGACGGTGGCATCGGAGGAACCCCAACTAGCTGATGACGAGATGTCTTTGCTAGTGCCATCGCCGAAGCTGCCTATCGCAGTGAACTGCTGCGTTTTGGTCAATTGTAAGGAAGCATTTGAAGGCGTAACCGAAATGGCGACCAAACTATTCGCATCCGGAAAGAATTTCCCACAGCTCACAGCGAACGCTGCCAAGAGAAGCAACGACACTAGCGTCCAGCGGTGTGTTTTAAATGATGCCAGGCTTGAACGCCTATTGCTCGATGGACCCTTCGACATGCGATGTACGGCCTCCTCGGCGATTGAACGAAGCTTCCCGCATTAGATGCACAAAAAGTTGCGTAGCTTCGTACCATCGAACCCTAACCGACCGACGCACGCAACTCAGACACGCTCTCCGCGACTTCCAAGGCGTCCGCCAGATCGGCAATCAGATCTTCCGCATCCTCGATTCCAACCGACAGGCGAATCAAGTCCTGCGGCAACCGCCGTTCGGCTGCAACCTGCGGCGGCACGCTTGCGTGTGACATCCGTCCCGGTAAGCTTACAGATGATTGTAGCCCCCCGAAGCTCACCGTAATGGGAAAGAGTTTGAGGGATTCCACGATCTGCCGCGAGAGGCCGAGCGAACCGGTTTCGAAGCTGACCACCGCACCATTTCCGCGAGCCTGAGCAGAGTGGAGGCTGAAATTCTTCTTGTCCAGCAACGATGGGTAATATGTCTGCCGGACGGCGGAGTGGTTGGAAAGAAAATCGGCGATGCGCTCGGCGTTTTCTTGTTGGCGCTCGACTCGGAGAGCCAGCGTCTTGATTCCTCGCAAGAGCAAGTAGGAATCAAATGGTCCGAGTACGGCTCCCTCCCCGTTTTGGATCAGGTAAAACTCTTCCGCGAGTTGCGGATCGCGCACGATCACCGCTCCCGCAACGACATCGCTATGTCCGCAAAGAAATTTTGTAGCGGAGTGGATCACGATGTCTGCGCCAAGTGTCAGCGGGTTCTGCAAGTAGGGCGACAGCATCGTGTTGTCGACGCACAGAAGCGCATCGTTCTCGTGAGCCAGCTTGGCCACAGCTGCGATATCCACAACTTTTAACAGTGGGTTTGTTGGTGTTTCGATGTGAATGAGCCGAGTACGCTGGCTGCATGCACGGGCAAAATCTTCCACCCCCGATCCATGAACATAGCGGACAGTGACTTGCGATCGCTTCAGGATCTTGGAGAAGAGTCGACAGGTTCCGCCATAGACATCATCGATGACGACAATCTCATCGCCGGGCTTGAGCAACCTGGTGACTGCAGTGAGCGCTGCCAATCCGCTGGCGAATGCGAATGCTCGGATGCCACGCTCCAGCTCTGCAAGCTGCTGTTCCAGAACGGTACGCGTTGGATTGCCACTGCGCGAATAATCGTATTCGCTGAACCCAAGCGCTCCCTCCTGCTCGAAGGTCGCAGTCTGATAGATGGGGGTCGAAATTGCCCGATGTGGATCACCAGGACAGCCATTCGCTTGAACAATTTTGGTATCGATTTTCATGACGCCACGCTCGCGATATATGCAGTGCTGCTACAAGCCTCGGCTTTGCCGAGTGCCTGCTCGAGATCGGCGATGATGTCTGCCGGATCTTCAAGCCCGACAGAAAGCCGAATCAATCCGTCAGGGATGCCGAGCGCTTCACGCGTCTCTGGGGGAATGTCCGCGTGAGTCATGCTCGCCGGATGTGTAATAAGTGTTTCCGCCGCTCCCAGGTTTTCTGCCAATGCACAGAGCTTGACTGACTTCATCAGCTCCAGGGCTGCGGGAGTTGCGCCTGTCACTTCAAACGAGAGCATTCCTCCGTGAGCGCCATGCTGGCGACATGCCAAGTCGTATTGTGGGAACGACGCCAATCCGGGATAAAACACTCGCGAGACGGTTGGATGTTTCTCCAGCCAGCTCGCCACCGCCAAAGCGTTATCAGAGTGCCGCTCAAGACGCATGCTGAGCGTCTTCAGCCCGCGTAACGTAAGCCAGGACTCGAGCGGAGATTGAATGCAGCCGATCGTTTTACGTACCAGTCGAAAGCGCTCCAGGAGCGCTTCGTCTTTGGTCGCGAGCGACCCGCCTACTGTGGCATTGTGGCCTTCGATGTACTTGGTCGTCGAGAGCACGCTGATGTCAGCCCCAAGCTCAAACACTGGCTGAAGCGCCGCCGTCAGAAATGTATTATCGACCGCAAGCAGCACGCCCGCTTTGCGGGTCACGCGCGAAACCGCAGCAATGTCCGTGAGCTTAAGCGTCGGGTTTGCAGGCGTCTCAATGAAGATCAATTTGGTGCGCGGCTCAATTGCCTCAGAGACGGCACCGATGTCAGATGTATCCACAAAGCTTGCGCGTACGCCCACGCCCTCAAGCACCTGGCGAAACAGGCGAACGGTCCCGCCATAAACTACCTCAGAGATGATGGCGTGGTCGTCCTGTTTCAGGATCGACAGGAACAGCGTCGTAATCGCGGCCATTCCGGTTGAAAAACATAAAGTTGGCGCACCCTCGAGAGATCCCAGCACGTCCTCGAGTGCCGAAACGGTGGGATTCGCCGCCCGGGAGTAAGTAAACCCCTTGTGCACGCCAACAGCTTCCTGCACGTAGGTCGTCGTCTGATAAATGGGTGTGAGAATGGCCCCGGTGGCGGGATCGGGCGAAAGATTGCCGTGAATAGTACGGGTATGAATACCGCGGGTATGCGAAGACATTTGAATCCTCCTGCGTGAGCTGAATTTAGGCTGAAAATACGAAGACCGCCGGGAACCCCAGGCGGCCGTTCACGATCAGGAAGATTTGTTACTCGACTCTCAAGCTCCCGATGTGGACAGTACACCGCCCGGGGTGCACATGGCCATATACATTCGGGTCCGATTGAGAGGAGTCATTGACTTAGCCCGCTGGTAACGGGATTAGGTGATTCTACACATAGGGCTGAGTCTGTCAACGGCGATATTCCTCTTGTGGACACTGCAGGCGCACGGCTACGATTGCCGCGCCTTTACACTGGTTCTGATCCGGAAAGCATCCGCCCTCGCTCTCACGATATGAAACTCAGCCCTTCTCTCTTCAAAAGCACGATCGTAGCCGCGCTTGGCGGCCTCCTGTTCGGATTTGATACTGCAGTAATCTCAGGCACCACGCGCGGACTCACGGATCAATATCACCTCTCACCCAAGTCTCTGGGGATCACCGTTGCCAGTGCCTTGGTGGGCACGCTGATCGGCGCGGCTGTCGCTGCAATCCCTGGGGATCGCTATGGGCGCCGAGATAGTTTGCGCGTCATGGCGATTCTTTACCTCATCTCGGCGCTCGGTTGCGCCTTTGCCTGGAACTGGCCGGCGCTGGTTCTTTTCCGATTTGTCGGAGGGCTGGGAATTGGAGGTTCTTCAGTCCTAGGCCCTATGTACATCGCCGAGATCGCGCCAGCAGCATGGCGCGGACGATTGGTGGGATTCTTTCAGTTCAACGTGGTGTTCGGAATCCTGCTGGCGTATTTGTCGAATTACCTTCTCAGCATGGTTGGTTTTGGCACCGCTGAATGGCGCTGGGAGCTAGGCGTAACTGCAATTCCAGCGTTCCTGTTTTTCCTGATGCTATTTGGAATTCCTCGCAGCCCGCGCTGGCTCGCGGAAGTCGACAGAGCTGATGAGGCGCGCGCCGTGTTGCAGCTAATTGGCGAAGAGAACTATGAACAGCGCTTGCGGGAGATCGTCGATTCCATCGCCCAGGCGAAGGCTCTGGGTAAGGAAGCTCTCTTCCAAAGGCGCTACGCTCTGCCTGTGTTTCTAGCAATCTCGATCGGTGCTTTCAACCAACTCTCCGGCATCAACGCCATTCTCTACTACCTGAATGACGTCTTTGCCCGCGCCGGCTTCGGCAAAGTGTCCGGAAATTTGCAGGCAGTCGCGATCGGTGCAACGAACCTTGCCTTCACCATGATTGCAATGTCACTGATCGACAAGATCGGACGCAAAACTCTGCTGTTGATAGGCTCGGTGGGTACGATGCTTTGTCTTGCCGGAGTTTCGGCGGTTTTCGCAACTCATCGTCATGAAGAGTTTCTGGTCTGGCTGCTCATCGGCTACATCGCTTTCTTCGCCGTCTCGCAGGGGGCGGTCATTTGGGTTTATATTAGTGAGATCTTTCCCAATGTGGTACGCGCCAAAGGACAAAGCCTGGGGAGCTCCACGCATTGGGCGATGAATGCTCTCATCTCCCTTATCTTCCCTCTTCTAGCAGCGCGGTCCGGAGCTTACCCGTTTATGTTCTTTTGCCTGATGATGGTCGCGCAATTCTTTGTTGTCCTCTTCACTTACCCGGAGACAAAAGGAATCACGCTCGAGGACATGCAGAAGCGGCTTGAAGGTTCGAGGGTCGCAGCACACTTGTGAGAATTTTCAGAAGGATCGACAAGAACAGCTGCCAGAGAAGGGCAACTATCAGTTCTCCCCAACAAAGAAGCCTGCAGGTACTAGGTTTTTCGCCCGATTGGAAGGCATGCAGGGCTTGCTAAACTCGATTTTGATGATCGCGGATTTCACCAATCTGGTTCTCGGACTGCTTGTGGCGCTCTTCCATCGGCCGATTGCGAATTTCATTCTGGAACGCGAGCATTCCCTGGACGCCTTCTTTCGTCGCCAGGGCGTACATTTCCCAGAACCTCCTAGCCAGGCGACGGCCCACAACATTTATTTCTGTCTGGGCTTGTTTATGTCGCTTTTTTCCATCGCTCACATCTGGTTGAGCTTGTAGCCCTCGGAACCGCCCAGGAGTGTCGCTTACTTCCTGCGGATAGCGCACGTCTGCGAGAGCACATCTGTCTTGAAGACGCGAAACGCTCGAACGGAATGAGACTGTGCAGAAGAGTTCTTAGGGTACCCATTAGCGGCTGACGTGCCATCGCCAATCGGGGGATGAGTATCCACGAATGCGCCTGTGACTCTAACAAACCGCCCGATACGTGAACTCAAATCTTCGGCACTTTCGAGTTTCACTTTGGCGCTACGTTGCGTTTGAAGAAAATACGTGCCGCTCTCGTCCTGTGTTAGACACCCCTTCATGGAGCGCTCACCTCCGGGGGCAACACCGCGGTGGGACTTAGACGATGCAGAAGAAGCGGAACCGCCTGGCGACGTAGCTTGGCCAGCCGAACTAACCACGAGCAGAATCACGAACAGGAATGCCCTACTCACTGATGAAACTTTCTCCAAGAATCAACATATTGGAGCAATCAAGCCCTGTCCAATCTCGAAATAGAAAAGCCTCGTCTTCGGACAAGGCTTTGTTTCCCGCTTATTGCTAAATGACTAATTGCCGATCCCTACAGCATCTCAGAACCACACTGCATGGCAAAAACGCGACTTGCTTCCTGCATTGCTTTACGCAGTTCTGCTCCGTGTGCCTTTAATTGGACAGACAGCAGCTTCATGGACCCGGAGATACTCCGGTTGAGATTACTGCGATTATCGATCAGCTCTCGGTGAAGTTTTTCCATGGCTTTTCGCATAGCGCGATTGATTTCGGAGCCATCGATGAGCACATCGCTCGTGGTGAGTTCTCCATCGTCGATGAGCGGCTCCACTCTCTCGAGAGCCTCAGCCGCGGATGCAATCGCTAGTTCTGCTTCCGGCAATCCCTCGGGTGTCAGTGCCGAGCTGTCTGATCCTCGACGCGCGGGTACTGACATGGAGAGCGTCTGCTCCTTTTTATCGCGCACAATGACTATTGATATTTTGCCGTTCTTGCCGGTACGCAAAGCCTCACGCCAATCCGAATTATCAGAGATCTTCTGATCGCCGACTTTTACGATGACATCGCCAGCGCGCAGACCCGCAGTGTCGGCGGTACTACCCTTCTGCACCGAGCGCACCAGCAAGCCCTCACCGTTTTTCACGCCAAAGTAGTCGCCGAGTTGCGGCGTCAAACTCTCGAGAGTTACGCCGGCGGTGGAACGAATCCGAGTGTAGCTTTGGTCCGTCCACGCGCGTGGGAAATCCGGCATCGCAGGAACAGGAGGAGGGGGCGGCATTGCTAAAGCAAAATCTTCAGGCTCGTGAGGCCAAACTGACGACTCCAGCTTTTTGCGGTCAGCGAGCTGGACTTTGATGTTCTGCGGCTGCCCCTCACGCATGATGTCGAGCGAAACAGTTCGTCCAGGCGGAGTTTCCCGCATGAGACGCTTGAATTGCTCCTGGCTCTCCACCGGCGTGCCGTTGAAGCTCACGATGACATCGTGCTCCTTCAGCCCAGCTTTGCCCGCTGGAGCGTCCTGATCGATTTGAACGATCTCGACACCACGGTCGTCTTTTAGCTTGAGGGCCTGCACGCGCTCGGCGCCAACATCGGCAACACCCACACCGAGATACGAACGGCTGGCCGCGCCTTCGAACTCGACAGTTACAGGAGTAGCAAAATGACGAACTTTCGTAGTGGCCTTCTGCGCAATGAGCGGCATTGCCGCGAGCGCCAGAAGCGCAATTCCAATCAAATAAATACGTCTCATCGAAGTTCCCCGGGCAGCTGTGCCCATTATTTCTTCAGCGCGATGAATTGAATCTTTCCCGTCGAGGTATGCAGCTTCAGCGTCGGCCCGCCGCCATTCAGATCGCCTTCGGCCGACATTTCGCGCGGCCCATAATCGCCTTCGGACGAGATCCGAATTCCGGGAAGTTCGCTGCGAATGGCGTCTCTGCTGGTAGCGACATCGATGCTGGCATGAACGCTGACCTTCAAGTCAGACGGAAGATACACAATGATGTCACCAACGCCAGTCTCGAGTGTGGAGTCGCTGAACTTGCCGTTCATGGTCATGAACTCAGCAGTGATTCCCCCAGCGCCGGTCTCCGCGCGGACACTGCTGCCTATCCGGACACAATGGATGCTGCCGCTGCCGGTTTGCGCCTTAATTGCACCATTGCCGCCCCCAGTAAGGCGAATGCTGCCGCCGCCGGTTTCTACATCCATGGTTCCAGCGACATTGCCAACCTCGATATTGCCGCCACCGGTGGATCCGCGCAGATCCCCGCCGACGCTCTGCACTGAAATGTTGCCACCGCCGGTTTCAACAATGGCGTCGTGCTTCGCTGTCTCCAGATAGACATTCCCGCCACCGGTCGAGGTTTTCAGTTGTCCTCCCACGGAAGTGATATTCACCTGACCGCCACCTGTGCGGATTCCCAAATCGGCATTCACTGTGCCGACCTTGATCGAGCCGCCACCCGTGCTGCTAGTGACGTTTCCATCGATATCGTCGAGACTTACGGAACCGCCCCCAGACTCGGCGTCCACGCGCCCGTTAAGGTGGAAGAACTGCAGGCCGCCTCCGTCCGTCTTGGCTTTGATCACCTCCACGGATCGCGGGGCAGTGATGTTGAACTCAACCGAGCCGCGTCGCCAATTTCCGGGACCTTCGCCGCCGAAGTAGGCGGCCTCGCCCTGACGAGTAGCTATGACTCGCAGATTCTCGAAGTTCTTACGTGCGCTCTCTTCGGAATAGCCGGTCAGACGTTTGCGAATCGTATAGGTAATGTTTGATTGCTGAGAACCGGTGACGCTCACGCTGCCGGTATTGGTATGAATTTTGATATAGCGCGACGCAGGCATCGTCCCGGTAAGCTCTTCCACCCAGGAGTTCCCGTCGCGGTAGACCTTGGATGCGCTATCCGTCTGGGCTACGCCGAGAGTGGCGAGCGCCAGCATCAGAGTCGGAAGCGCGAATTTATTGCGAATCACTACCAAATCGTTGTTCCTCTATTTCTATGCGCGTTGTCCAGAGCCTTAAGTCCTGCAGAAGCTTTAAGGAGAGCACCGGCTTCAGCCGTGCCGTCCAAGCCCTCAAATATTGCTCGGCTTTAGCCGGTGAGGGGACTCACCCACAAACACCCGCAGGGGCTGAAGCCCAAAAAATCAAATTCCCGATCTTACCGGCACGGCTTGAATCCGTGCGTTTCCCTAAAGCGAAATCAGCCAGCGCATGAGCACAAGACGTTCTGTTACTCGAAATCCGGGAGGTTGGAAAGCATACGCTTCGACTCCTCCTGGATGTACTTATCTTTGTCTCCCAGCGCCAGTGCGGCGAAAGCCTGCCGCACACTGCTGTCGTTCTTCACCGATTCCAGCAACGAGATCGCTTGTGTACGCACACCGGGATTGGGATCCTGCAGCAGTGCCTCGAGCACGGCGTCGCGCACCTTCTGGTCGTCCTTCACGTAGGAGCGCAGTCCATCGAGAGCCTTCAAGCGAACACCGGGGTTGCGATCATAGTGCAGGGCAAAAATCAAAGCTTCGCGCACACGGCTGTCATCCGGGCTCTTCGCCAGCAAATCGACAGAGTCTAAGCGAAGACCGGAGTTCATGTTGTTGCGCGCGGCGAAGAGGAGAAGCTGTTGGATTTTCGGGTCGTTGATTGATCCTTGTGCCTGATCGGGAAGGACTTTGTCGTACTGAATCTTTACCTGATCGCTGCCGGGGTCCTGCGTAATGCCGCGAATGCTTGCGATTGCAGCTGAATCGACGGGTGGCATGCCGCCCTTTTGGATCTCTGCCACTTGAGCGGGCTTTTGTGCTACCTGCCACGTTGTGAGGACGCCTGCCGCGAAACCAACCATCAGCAAAGCCGCCGTGAGCGCCGGAGCAAACTTCATCGATTGCAGCCAGCCGGCAAGATCGAAGGTGAAACGATGCCAGCCGCGATGTGGTTGTTCGGACTCCAGCGCTTCAGAGAGCCGCATTCGCGAACTAGTCAGCAGGTTCGGCGAAGGATCGGGTACTGGGCTCGCCGACATTGCCAGGCGGAAGCCGCGCGTGGCCTCGAGTTCGGACTGGCAGGTCGAGCAACGCTCCACATGCCGCTCGAGCTCGTAGCGCTCGTCGTCCTTCAATTCGTCATAGACATACAGGGCAACGTTCGCCCGCGTCCATTCACAGTTCATAATTGCCACACTTTCTAAGACCGGCTGTCGGCTTTCGGCACTCGGCCTTCGGCCTCACAACCTTAACTTCTCTTCGAACTTGCCAGAGCTATTCGGAGTTCGAAGTTGCTTGCAAACTCAAACCTTCAGCGCATCGGCGCCAGTGTTCCTCGCAGCTTTTGCGTGGCGCGGAACAGCGTGTTCTTTGCCGTCTCTTCCGTTGTGTTCAACATCTCGCCAATCGTTCTCAACTTCAGTCCCTGATAATGCTTCAACTCAAATACCATCCGCTCACGCGGCGTGAGTTGCTGCAAGGCTTTGCCAATCTTGCCACCCAGTTCACGCCGCATAAGGTTGCGCTCGGGATTGGCTCCAGCTCGATCGTCGGCGACCTGGTCCAACAGGCTGTGCTCTTCTCCACTGGCATCGACCATGACAGGCGAATCTTCGCGCCGCGTTTTTTTCTTG